>JBEBJC010001276.1:0-2266 GCA_040080105.1 Myxococcota bacterium | reverse complement strand
GACGTTCACCTACGATGCGTTGTACCGCCTGACCCGCGCCACCGGTCGCGAGAAGGTGGACCAGCGGCAGACCACGGCGTTCTACGCGGAGTACGCCGGCGCCACGGGGGCGATCCCGGATCCGGGCGACCCGGCGTTGCGGCAGTACACCCAGTCGTACCGATACGACGGCGTCGGGAACCTGCTCGAGATGAAGCACCAGCAGGGCCTGGGCGGGATGGTGGCGTGGCGCCGCGGCTACGCGTACGAACCCAGCAACAACCAGCTGGTGAGCACGAGCGCACCCGGCGACGACCCGGACGACCCATCGATCCACACCAACCGCTACCCGTACAACGTGCGCGGCGCGATGACCGCGATGCCACACCTGCCGGCACTGGTCCGCGATCCCCAGGACCAGATCCGGCGCGCGGACCTCGATCTGGCCGGGAGCGTGGCGTGGTACGCGTACGACGCGGGCGGGCAGCGGGTCCGCAAGCGGGTGGACAAGGGCGGCGTCCAGGAGGAACGGATCTACGTCGGCGGGTACGAGGTGTGGCGGAAGCGCACCGGGTCGGGCGTGCAGGAGGAACGGCAGACCCTGCACGTCCTGGACGACCAGCGGCGGATCGCGCTGGTCGAGACGCTCACTGTCACAAACGGCTCTGCGGTTCCGAACCCGACGTCGCGCCAGCGGTACCAGCTTGGCGACCACCTCGGCACCGCGACGCTCGAGGTCGACGAGGTGGGTGCCATTATCAGCTACGAGGAGTACCACCCGTTCGGCACGACCGCGTGGTGGGCCACCGACGGCGGGACCGAGGTGTCGGCCAAGAGGTACCGCTACTCGGGCAAGGAGCAGGACGAGGAGACCGGGCTCGCGAGGCACGGGGTGCGGGGGAACATCCCGTGGCTGGGGAGGTGGGAGAGACCGGATCCGATCGGCCTGCAAGGGGGGATCAACAGGTACAGGTATGCGTCGAACGACCCGGTTGGACGGTCTGATCCGTATGGGATGGAGGACACGAGGTGGACCGACGAGTCCGGCCAACGATGGCTGGCCAACGATTCTGACGGGCCGGTCGAGGAGATTGCGGTCGAGGAGAGGGGGGAGACACCGAGGGGCCTCTGGGACAAGCCGTTCGGGAAGGCCCTCGCGTTCGTTGGTGGGCTAGCCGTCGGGGCCGCCACATCCATAGCGGTAGCGGCTGGAGCGGCTGCCCTCATCGCGGCCGCTCCTGTGGCGGGAGCCGTCGCGGTTGGAGCAGCCGCGGTCGTAGGTGCAGGTGCGCTGCTGTATGGCGTAATCAGTGACGACGACTTCGGACGGAAGGTCGAGCGGCTATTCACAGGGAGGGCATCCGCATCGGAGTACTTTGGAGCCGGCTTCTTCGTTGGCGGGTTCGCGGGCGGATCACCAGCCGCGAAGCCTGCCGTACAGGCCTCGAAGAAGGCAGGTATTGGAGCACGCCTGCTTTACGAGGTGACTGTCACGGATCTTGGGTCGACCTCGACCGCTGCTGCGACTCGATTCGCTGGAGATGAGGTTTCCGTGGTGGCCGGAGCCATGGCCCCGAAGGGAGCCGATCTTGGGCTTCGGGGGCCAGCCAGTCGCCACAAGCTCAGCGGTGTGAAACAAGGGACCGTGGCCAAGGAACTCTATACTGTGATTGAGCCAGGTATCGATGTTGCTGGCGATGTTGCCGCGATAAATCAAGGGTTTGCACTCCGAGTCGGCAACAACTTCCATCTGAACGGTCGAGTCTACGGCTCACACGACGGTACGCTCTACCCGATCTCTGGGCAGGGCTTCCACCAACTCAATCGAGGTGCTTACCAGGCCCTCGGCGTCCTGAACAAGTTCGGTGACACGCCGAAAGCACAAGAGATACTGGGGCGCATGCACAACGTCGGCCCTGAAGAGATCGAAGCGGCGTCGGCGGCATGGAGAGCGGGGAGATGACAAGCTGGGGAGTAGATGTTCTTATCGACCGAGATGGCGTTTCTGAGCTAGAGCTTCGCGACGCACTCGCCCAAGTGGTTTCTGTATCACACGACAGGGTATCAGTAATTGACGAAATCAAAAATTACCCCTTTCGGGAAGAAGCCGATGTGGTGTGCACCGTCTCGAAGGTGGAGGGGCAGTTTCCAACGCTTCTGTCCATCGACGGCACAGGAAGCTGTGAGGACGCGCTACTGCTGGTGGAGCGGCTATCGGGCGCACTCGAGGCAGGGTGTCTCACGGGAACGGATGACGTGAATCCCTATGCGATGTGGTACATCAAGG
>JBEBJC010000219.1:0-10726 GCA_040080105.1 Myxococcota bacterium | reverse complement strand
GCTCCGATAGACTCATCGGGGATGGCGATGAAACGGCTCGGGCTCCAGCACCTCCGGTTCGTGCAGCAGGTCGCGGCCACGGGGTCGTTCACCGCGGCTGCGGCGGCGTGTGGCGTGGCGCAGCCGACGGTGTCGGAGGGGGTGGCGCTGGTGGAGCGCGAGCTCGGCGTCCGTCTGTTCACCAGGACCACCCGACAGGTCACGCTCACCCCGATCGGAGCTGCGCTGGCGACGCGGATCGACGCGGTGCTCGGGGCGGCCGCGGTGTTGGAGGCCGAGGCCGGACGGCTCGCCGCTGGTCACACAGGGCAGGTCCGGATCGGCGTGTCGTCGGTGGTCGACCTCACCCGCCTCCACCACCTGGTGGCGCCGTTCCGGGCCGCGTGGCCGGACGTGGAGATCGTGTACAAGGAGTGCACCGCCGAAGACCTCGACGAGCGGCTCGCCGCGCACACTTGCGACCTGGCGGTTCGCGTCCGGACCCGCGCGCGCCCCGGGACCTTCGTGTTGTACGTCGACCCGCTGCGCTACGTCGCGCGGACCGGCTCGACCGCTGCCGAGATCGACCTGGCCACCGCCGCCGCGCTGCCGCTGGTGTTCAGCGTGGGCACCTGTGGGCTCGCGCAGGCTACCCGAGCGATGTTCCACGAAGCGGGGATCGGCGTGCGGGAGGTTCCGGGCCAGGCGCTGTCGTACTCGGCGCTCGAAGAGTGGGCGCTCCTCGGCGTAGGTGCTGCGATCTTGCCCGAGTCGCGGCTCGGATCACCCCTGAGTGGGCTGCCGCGGATCGTCGGCGCCGACGGCCCCGCGGCGCTGGTGATCGAGGCGGTGCGCAACCCCGACGCGGTCCGGACCGAGCCGGTCACCGCGCTGTGGCGCCACCTCCGGCAGTCGGCGCGGTCGACCCGTTAGGGCCCTCCGAAGCCTCGACCGGCACCTTCGCGGTGGCGGCGGGTTGCGCTTCGGGCCGGCGGTGAGCTCGGAGGGGATCGCAGCAGCCACGCGAACCTCGGTGAACTCCAGCGGGGGCGTCCCCACTCTGTTCGACGGGAGGCGGAGCATGTCGTCGCTGCTGTTGCTCGCGCTCGAAGCGGCCCGAGCCTGTTCGTGTCCGCAGTACGAGTGCACTCCGTCGAGCGCGCTCGAGATCCGCGAGCGGCGCAACGCGTCGGTGCGCTCGGCCACCGACCTCGTCGTGGGGGTCGTCGAGGACAGGACGGTCACCGACATCTGTGATCGTTTGCTGTGCCTCCCGCCCCTCCCGTATCGGGCCACCGTGAGGCTGGCGTTGTCCGATGACGGCGAACCGACGGTGCGTGAGCTCACCTGGGTCGAGCGCCGGCCGTCTGCCTGCAGCTGCTCCTGCCCTACGTCTCACGTCGCCTGGGCCGAGGGGGGGCGAATGTTGTTCTGGCAGCTCCCCTCGGGTGCGTGGGACTGGCACCCCATCCCCACAAACCGGGCCTGTGCCGCCCTCGCGTCGCACCCTCGGCCGTCGGCGGCCGTGCGCTGCCTCGGCGCCACGCGACCCGCAGCGAAGTGGTGAGCGGCGCCGGCCGGCACCCCGCGGTCCGCGCGGTCGACCCGTCAGCCTCGACCGGAGCCGGCTACTTCGCGCTCGGCGGCGGGTTGCGCTTCGGGCCGCCGGTGAGCTTGTTCCACAACATCGTGACCGGGTCGTAGAACCGGTCCACCACCCGCTCCTTGAGCGGGATGATGCCGTTGTCGGTGATGTTGATGTGCTCCGGGCAAACCTCGGTGCAGCACTTGGTGATGTTGCACATCCCCGAGCCGTACTCTTCCTTGATCGCCGGGATCCGGTCGACCGTGTCGAGCGGGTGCATCTCGAGCTGCGCCGCGCGGATCATGAACCGCGGACCCACGAACCGCGCCTTCTTGTCGTGGTTGCGCAGCACGTGGCAGGTGTCCTGGCACAGGAAGCACTCGATGCACTTCCGGAACTCCTGGATCCGGTCCACGTCGATCTGCTTCATCCGGTAGTCGCCGTCGGCCGGGCGGGGCGGCGGGGTGAACGGCGTGATCCGCTTGTTCTGCTCGAAGTTCCAGCTCACGTCGGTCACGAGGTCCTTGATCACCGGGAACGCCTTGAGCGGCTGCACGGTGATGGTCTCGTCCGGCGCGTAGTCGCCGAGCCGGGTCATACACCCGAGCTTCGGCTTGCCGTTGATCTCCATGCTGCACGACCCGCACTTGCCGGCCTTGCAGTTCCACCGACACGCGAGGTCGGGAGCCTTCTCCTTCTGGACCTTGTGGATCAGGTCGAGCACGACCATGCCCTGGTCGACCTGGACGGTGTACTCCTCGAACTTCCCCCCGGCCGCGTCTCCGCGCCAGGCCCGCAGCGTCCGATCAGACATTGCCCTTCTCCAGGTCTTCGATGGCGGCCTTCGCGATCTTCGCCAGCTCCGGCGGGGGCTCGGGGCGGACGTACTTCTCGACTTCCATCTGCCCGTCGCCGCCCTTCCGGACGAGGATGTTGACCTTGGTCCACTCGTCGCGCTCGCCCATGAAGTCTTCACGGGAGTGCGCGCCGCGGCTCTCCTCGCGCATCAAGCCGGCGCGGGCCACGGCCTCGGCGCACACGAACATCGAGTCGAGGTCGAGCGCCTCGGACCACCCCGGGTTGTACTGCGAGGTGCCCATCACCTTCACGTTCCGCGCCCGCTCGCGCAGGGTCTGGATGTCGGCGATGCCCTGCTTCATCCCGTCGGCGTCGCGCCAGATCCCGACGTTGCGGGTCATCGACTCGCGCAGGTCGTCGTGGATCACGTACGGGTTCTCGCCCTTCTCGCGCATCAGCGGCGCCTTGGCCCAAGTGAGGATCGCCCGGACCTGGTTGTCGTCGATCGTCGGTCGGGTCGGGTTCGCGTCGACGAACGCCTTCGCGCCGATCCCCGCGCGGCGGCCGAACACCAGCAGGTCGGACAGCGAGTTCCCGCCGAGGCGGTTCGCGCCGTGGAGCCCCGCGCCGACCTCGCCACACGCGAACAGGCCGGGCACCCGCGACATCTGGGACTCGGGGTCGACCCGGATCCCGCCCATCGCGTAGTGGAAGGTCGGCCCGACCTCCATCGGCTCCTTGGTGATGTCGACCTCGGCCAGCTCCTTGAACTGGTGGTACATCGACGGGAGCTTCTTCTTCACCAGGTCGGCCGGCCGGTGGCTGATGTCGAGGAACGCGCCGCCGTGGGGCGACCCGCGCCCTTGCTTGACCTCGTTGTAGATCGACCGGGCGACCTCGTCGCGGGTGAGCAGCTCGGGCGGGCGGCGGGCCGCCTTGTCGCCGTTGAGCCACCGCAGCGCCTCTTCTTCGGTGTCGGCGGTCTCGGCCGCGAACTTCTCCGGGATGTACCCGAACATGAACCGCTTGCCGTCTTTGTTGCGGAGGATCCCCCCTTCCCCGCGCACGCCTTCGGTGACGAGCACCCCGGCCACCGACGGGGGCCACACCATCCCGGTCGGGTGGAACTGGGTGAACTCCATGTCCATCAGCTCGGCGCCCACGTCGTACGCCATCCGCTGACCGTCGCCGGTGTACTCCCACGAGTTCGACGTGATCTTCCACGCCTTGCCGAACCCGCCGGTGGCGAAGATCACCGCCTTGGCCCGGAACACCACGAACCGGCCGGTCTCGCGCCAGTACCCGACCATCCCGCACACCCGACCGGAGTCGGTGAGCAGCCCGAGCCCCGAGCACTCCATGTGCACCGCGATGCCCGAGTGCACGCCCTTGTCTTGCAGGGTGCGGATCAGCTCGAGCCCGGTGCGGTCGCCGACGTGCGCGAGCCGGGGGTACCGGTGACCGCCGAAGTTCCGCTGGTTGATCCGCCCGTCCGGCGTGCGGTCGAACACCGCGCCCCACTCTTCGAGCTCGCGGATCCGATCCGGCGCTTCCTGCGCGTGGATCTCCGCCATCCGCCACACGTTGAGGAACTTGCCGCCGCGCATCGTGTCGCGGAAGTGGACCTTCCAGTTGTCGCGGGAGTCCGCGTTGCCCATCGCCGCCGCCGCGCCGCCTTCGGCCATCACGGTGTGGGCCTTGCCGAGCAGCGACTTGCACACGATGCCGGTGTCGAGGCCTTGGCGGGCACACTCGATCGCGGCCCGCAGCCCGGCGCCACCGGCGCCGACCACGATGACGTCGTGGTCGATGGTCTGGATCTCGGAGATGTCGAGCGCCATGGTCGTGCTATCCGGTGCGTTGGGTCAGAACTGACCGATCCAGGTGACCCCGGACCAGGTGTTGATGTCGGGCAGGTAGCCCATGGACACGGCCCGGATGTACATGTCCGAGAACGCGATCCACAGCAGCGAGCTCCACGCGAACTGCATGTGCCGCGAGTTGAGCCAGCTCACCCCGGTCCAGCTCCGGTGGCGCGCCTCGCTGGCGCCGTCACACGAGAAGCAGTTCAGCTTGCCGCCGACGAGGTGGCGCCACGCGTGGCACCCGAGCGTGTAGCTCGTGAGCAGCACCGCGTTCACGAACAGGATGATCGTGCCGAGCCCGATGCCGAGCCGCCCGTCCCACCACAGCCCGTGCAGCGCGTCGAGGTACAGCAGCGGCAACATCGCGATCGCGATGTACAGCGTGTACCGGTGCAGGTTCTGGAACACGAGCAGCGCGGTCTCGCCCTGATAGTCGACCTGGCGGGTGCCCACGGCGCACCCGGGCGGCATCCCGAAGAACGCGCGGTAGTACGCTCGGCGGTAGTAGTAGCAGGTGACCCGGAACATGCCGGGCAGCGCGCCCACCATCAGCGCCGGGGTCACGAACCACGGCCACCACTGCGGCCAATACCCGAACAGCGCGTATTGCGGGCTGGTATCGGTGACCGAGGCCGGCTCGGTGTAGGTGATGTAGAACGGCGAGATGTACGGCCCGGCCGCGTAGTACTTCCCCTGCGCCGCAGCGAGGAAGTAGTACAGCAGCCACAGCGAGAACACCCCGGCCGTCACGGCCGGTCCGACCCACCAGCGGTCGGTGCGTTGTGTGGCTCCGAACCCGTCGACGTGCCCGCCGGTCGCCATCCGCCCCTCCACCCCTCCGGACGTGGGGTCCGGACTCGGGACGCCGACGGTAACACCCGCGGCGCTCCGGTGCCCATGGAGCGAATCGGTGCACCCCGATCCGCGTTATCGGGTCGGGCCGAGCCCGTCGTCCGCTGTACGGGCGACGACCCCCGAGGAACGAATGGTTTGGATGATGGCGGCTGCGGCGTTCGCCCAGGAGCCCCGGTTCGACGGACAGGTGTTCCGCCCGAGCGCCGACGCGCAGACCATGGTGTGGACCGAGGACACCCACGACGCGCCCGACGGCTACGCCACCGCCCGTGCGTACCTGCAATACGCGGGCCTGCCGGTGCGGTGGAAGGGCGCCGACGGAGACAGCGACGCGCTCGTGTCCGGGCTGCTCGGGATCGACGCGCTCGGAGCGCTCCGGTGGAAGACCCTGCGCCTCGGCGTGGACCTGCCGCTGTACGTGATCGCCGCGGGCGAGCTCGGCAAGGATCGACCGGGGCTCGGCGACATCGCGTTCGACCTCAAGGGCACGGTGTTGCCCCGCGACGAGGGCCCGGTCGGGGTCGCGCTGATGGGGCGGCTGATGTTGCCCACCTCGACGGTGGACGTCCCGCTCGGCTCGGACGGCACCGGGTGGGAGCTGCAGGCCATCGTCGACCGCCAGCTCGACCGGCTCACGCTGGCGGCGAACCTCGGCACCCGCGACGTGCCGAAGGCGACGTTCGAGGATCTGGTGTGGAACGACCAGGTGTTCGTGCGCGGCGGCGCGGGCTACGCGCTCGCCGACGACTACGGCGCGTCGCTCGAGCTCGGCGCGCAGACGAACTGGAACAGCCGCGACAACCCGTCCGGGACCGCGGCCGAGGTGATGGGCGGCGGCTGGTACCACGTGACCAACGAGCTGGTGGCGCGCGGCGGCCTGTCGTTCGGTCTGTCGCGCAGCCCGGGCTCGCCGGTGATGCGGCTCGTTGCCGGCGTGTCGTGGCAGCCGAACCCGGACCCGGACCAGGACTTCGACGGGATCGTCGACCGCGACGACCACTGCCCGGCGGACCCCGAGGACCCCGACGGGTACGCCGACGACGACGGGTGCACCGACCGGTCGTACTCGGCGGACGTCACCGTGGTCGACTCGAGCGGCGCCCCGGTCGAGGCCGCGGTCACCCTCGACGGCCCCGACCAGGTCACGCTCGCGCCGGGCGACCGGGTGGTGACGGTGCACCCCGGGACGTACCAGGTGCGGGCGGAGGCGCCCGGGTTCCAGACCTGGACCGGCCCGATCGAGGTCCCGCCGCGCCAGGGCGAGCGGTTCACGATCCGGATCGCGCCGGTGCAGGCAGCGCTGCGGATCTGGGCGTACGACGCCGCCGGCGCGTTGGTGCCCGCGAACGTGCGGATCAGCGGGGGCGACCCGTGGCCCGCCGACGGCACCCCGATCGCGGTCGAGGCCGGGGAGCACGCGGTCACGATCAGCGCCGAGGGGTACGTCGCCGGCTCCACGTCGCTGAAGCTCGCCGGGGGGGAGCGGCGCGAGATCTCGGTGATCCTGGTCCCCGCCCCACCGCCCGCCCCGCCGACGCCGTAGCTCATGACCTCGGAGGTCATGGCGACGCCGACGCTCGCGGGCGACAGTCCGGTGGGAGGTCCGATGTTGCGATGGCTGGTTCCGGTGCTGTTCGTGGGCCACGGGGCGGTCACGGTGATGGCGCTCCGAGAATCCGGCTTCTTGGGCATCTTCACCCAGGCGTTCAGCTCGTGGACCCACCTGCAGGTGTTCTCCGACCTCGCCGTGTCGCTCGTCCTGCTGTCGGCGTACATCGTGGCCGACGCGCGGCGCAGCGGTACGTCGCCGTGGCCGTTCCTGGCGGCGGTGCCGCTCCTGGGCTCGTTCGGCCCTCTGGCGTGGTGGGCGTGGCGGACGGCGAGACAGCCGACCTCCGCGACCTGATCCTCGGCGTAGGGGCGGGCCGAACTAAGTTTCGAGCTCGCGGGTCACCTGCGGAAGTTTGCGCTCCGCCCGGTTACGTCCTCCCGATGACCCTCCGTCCCGATCCACAGCGCCCGCTTCCTCCGGTCGATCAGCGCCTGGTGATGCCGGAGGCGCGGTTCGAGGTGGTGGATGGCCAGGTGCTGTACGTGAGCCCAGCGGACCAACCCCACGCGAGCCGACACTCCAAGCTGTCCGCGCTGCTCGAAGCCCACGTGGCCTCGGGCTACGACGCCGCCAGCGACATGCTGACCCGCACGTCCGAGCTCGGAGACATGGCGCCGGACGGCTCGATCTACCCGGTCGAGCCCGACCCGGAGACCGGTGGACGGCGAATCGAGGAGCTGGCGTTCGAGGTCCTCGCCACCGAACGGCTGGGCGAGGCCGGAACCAAGGCGGCGCGCCTCGCCGAGCGCGGTGTGCGGCGGATCTTCGCGCTGGACGTGGGCCGAGCGCGGGCGCTGGAGTGGGATCGCGCCACGGCTGGCTGGGCGCTTCTGCCGGCCGACGGGGTCGTCGAAGACCCGGCGCTCGCGGTCTCGCTGCCGATCGAGGCGCTGGTTTCGGCGGCGAAGGCCGACGACGCAGTGGCCCGCGCGCTCCTCGCGAAGCAGAACCCGGTCCTCACCGCCGCGCTGGCGCTCGCCCGCACCGAGGGCCACTCCGAAGGGCGGACCGAAGGGCGGACCGAGGGACGGACCGAGGGGCGGACCGAGGGACGGACCGAGGGGCGGACCGAAGGCCTGGTGGAGGGCCAGGCCCGGGCCGTCGTGGCGGTGCTCACCGCCCGCGGGCTCCCACCGACCGAGTCGGAGCGGGAGCGGATCCTCGCGACCACCGACCCGGAGGTCGTTGACGGTTGGCTCCGTCGGGTGGTGGCCTGCGCGAGCGTGGCCGAGCTCCTCAACGGTTGAGCGCGCACCGCGCGACGCGGGTGGTCGGAGCCCACAGCCGGCCCGCTGTCGCGCGAGGCAGTGGGCCGGCGTGGTCCGTAGGTGCACCGACGGGCACGGCGCTACTGGGAACACCAGAGAGATGGCTTCGCGGCTGTCACGGCCAGTGCATGGTGGAATCCGATTGTTGGGGCGGTGATGGAGTCACCGACGCAGTCCGCGGGGAGAACCGATGTGCGGGCCGGTCCCGCGCAACGGCTCTACACCGGAGACAAACAGTGTCGGGGACGAGAGATTCATAGGGCGATCTCCTCGATCGCTGCGCGCCAGCCCGTGAGTGACAAGTCTCCGGATTGGTACTCCTGTAGGACACGAAAGACCTCGTCGGAGAAGCCGCCGATGTGGAGCACGTCGTCGCCTGGCGGGGCTTGAACGGTGTGATAGGGCTGCAGATCGAGGCAAACGAGCCGCGCGTCGGGGTTGTTGGCCCGGAACCGGCGCCATTCGCACATCAGCGGCGTCAGCTGGCCCGCCTCCTCTCGCGCGTCGACCCACGACTGATTGTCCGAGATCATCAGCACCAACTGCCCTCGATCCTTCCTCGCGTTGAGCCACGCGAGCGGGGCGCTGCAGTTGGTTCCGCCCGACGGCAACGACGCGATGCTCGCGGAGAGCTCGCGCAGGGGGCGGTCCGGATCGAGTTGCACGGGCACGACCCGGTCATGGAACGGGATCACTGTCGCCGCGGGGTTCCTGCGCAGCACCGCCGCCGCGACCATCGCCGCCACGTCGATGCATCTCGCCTTGCCCCGCGCGGACAGCCGGCTGTGCATCGAGTCGGAGACGTCCACCGCGATGTGCACTTTCCCGGGCAGGGTGGGCACGTTGACGAGCGCCTCGTCGACCGCGCGGTCCATCGCGTCACCGATTGCCGCGGGTACTTCGTCGGACAGCTGATCGCGTGCCACCATCAGTTGAAACGGGAGCTGGCGGGCGCGCCGGATCTCGGATGGATCGGACAACCGATGCTGGAGTGTGCGGACGAGCTCTGGGTCGTCGAACACGCCGTGACGAGCGAACGTGTTCAGGTTCATCCGAATCATCTGCCAGCCTCCGCGAAGCGCGATCCCACGCCAATCGCTCGGCGAGAGCGACGCGCCCGTGAGCAGCTGGAACGGCACGTCCGGGATGGCTCGTCCCTCACCTCGCTGGAACGCCACCAGCTGCCGGACGAGCGGAGGCAGCGCTGCCGAGTCGTAGTCCCGTCGCATCAGGTAGCGGAACAGGGCCGTGCGGGCGAGTGTGCGCGGGTCGACGTGCGCGAGACGAATCACGTCGACCAGGGAAGGGCCGTTGCCGACCGACGCGCGCAGGATTTGGTCATCGTCGCGCCGATCGAACCACGCCTGCACGAGGCGCTTCGGACGGCGCCCGAGCGACCAGCGGCCGAGCGCACCGGACCGCAAGTGCCCGACGAAGCCGCGCAGCATCCTCCCGTTGTCGATCACGCGGTGGAAGATCCGCTCGAGCAGTGCGCCGTCGCGCATCGCCAGCACCGCGCACAGCAGCGCCGGCGTCGCCTTCATGAACCCTCGCCGGCGCGCGTACACCGCCGTGCGCGCCAGGAACCCCGTCTCCACCCGTGTCCCGTAGTACACCAGCCATCCGCGCTGCTCGTGCACGTCGGCGTAGAACGTGGGCTCGAGGGTGCCGGTGCAGGCGAGCTGGACGAGCGCATCCTCGTCGCCGAGCGCGTACGAAGGTGCACCTTCCTCGTTGGGAACGAGCGGGATGGGGTCTCCTCGCTCGGGCTACTGCAGTGTCCGTGCCAACGACGGAGACCGACCTTGCCTACCTCTCGCCCTCGGAGCCCTCGGAGCGGCCGACGTGGCGCGCGAGCCAGTTGTCGAGCGTCTGGTAGCTGCTCAACCCCACCAGACGCGCCGCACGGCTCTTGTTGCCGTCGGCCTCCGCCAGCGCGCGGGTGAGGTAGTGTCGCGCGACCTCGGACAGCACATCGGGCAGGCTAAGGTCCTCGCCGAGCGGTCGATTCAGGATCGGGTCGACGACGGGGGCGTCGTCCGCGCCGAGCAGCGCTTCTCGCGCGTCTTCCTCGGTGATGAGGCCGCCTTCGCTCCACAGGTGCGCGCGGCGCAGGACATTGCGCAGCTCGCGCACGTTGCCGGGCCACCGGTGCCCCTGCAGCACCGCCAGCGCGCCGGTGGTCAGCCTCGGGGCGGGCTCGGACAGCCGATGCGACTCCGCAGAGAGCTCCTCGGTCACCGTGTCGATCAGCAGCCGCAGGTCACCGGGCCGCGCGCGCAGCGGAGGCAACACTATCACGGCCACGGCGAGTCGATAGAACAGGTCGAACCTGAAGTGTCCGTCCCTGCACGCGTCGAGCAGCCGGCGGTGGGTAGCGGCGATCACCCGCACGTCCACCGGAAGGGGCTGACTCGCGCCGATCGGCGTGACCTCGCCCTCCTGCAGTACCCGCAACAACTTGACCTGGGTGGCCAGTGGAAGCTCACCCACCTCGTCGAGGAACAGCGTTCCCGAGTGGGCCGCGCGGAAATGACCGGGACGGTCGCGCGCCGCGCCGGTGAACGCGCCCTTGACGTGACCGAACAACTCACTCTCTACGAGCTCTGGCGGGATGGCGCCGCAGTTGATCGCGACGAACGGCTGGTGGCGGCGCGGTCCCTCAGCGTGACACGCTCGCGCGATCAGCTCCTTGCCGGTACCCGACTCGCCCTCGATCAGCACCGGCACGTTGCGGTGAGCCACCCGGCGGGCCATCGCGAGG
>JBEBJC010001275.1:0-2267 GCA_040080105.1 Myxococcota bacterium | reverse complement strand
TCCATCCACTCCTCCGCGCCAGCTTTGCTGGCGCACCCTCACCCCGGCCCTCTCCCCCGCTGCGGGGGAGAGGGGGACCGAACGCCGCACACCGGCTCCCGGCTGAGGAGAGGGGTCCGAACGCCGCACCCCGGCTACGGGGCGGCGCGGCGGGTGCGCTCGCGCGGGCACGCGAGCACCATCCGCGCCGCGATCGACGCGCGGTCGCCCAGGCTCGCCTCGAACCGACCGAGCGACGCCATCGCCCGCCACGCCTCGAGCAGCTCCCACAGCGGGTACGCGTCGCCGTGGGGCGCATGTTGCCGCTCGAGCACCGCCACCAGCGCCTCGGCCACCGGGTCGGGCAGCGCCGCCTTCGCCTCCTCGTGGGCCGTGTCCGCGTCGCCCTTCAGCATCAGGTGCAGCCCGAACAGGGCGTGGATCCGCTTGTTCGGCGCGCCGGCGAGCGCCAGCACGAACAGCTGCTCCGCCTCCTCCCACCGGCGCTCGATCGTGCGCACCACCCCGAGCGCGCCCCGCGCCGCCGCCAACAGCCCGTGGGCCGACAGCTCGCGCGCCGCCTCGGACACCCGCTCGAGGTGCGCCCCGGCCTCGTCGGACGCGCCCACCGCGACCAGCAGCTCGCCGAGCCGCATCCGGCACTGCACGCTGTTCATCGTGTCGCCCACGTCGTCGAACACCTCCATCGCCTGACGGAGCAGCGCCACCGCTCGCCGTCCCTGGCCGCTGGTGGTGAGCATCTCGGCGAAGTGCCGCTGGGTGTGGGCGGCGCCGATGTCGGCCCCGAGGGACGAGAACCCGTGCAGCGCCTCGACGAACGCGCGCTCGGCCCGCTTGCCGTCCCCGAGCGCCGCCAGCGCTCGCCCGCGCAGGATCGCGACCACCGCGAGCGCCCACGGGTCGTCGGTGGTGGTGCGGCCGAGCGTGGCCTCGACCTCGAACGTCGACCCGAGCTCGCTGTGCATCCGCGCCACGTCGATCAGCCACTGGGGGTCGAGCGCGACCTCCTCGGCCACCACCGCGCGCAGGTCGGACACCGCCCGCGACGGCTGCCCCAGGTACAGCTGGACCCGCGCGCTCGCGAGCCGCGCCGCCGCGCGCCACACCCCCTGCCCCGGCGCGGCGAGCCTCGGGTCGGCGAGCAGGCGCTCGATCGCCTCGGCCAGCGGGGCCGCCGGCTCGCGCCCGAGCAGCGCGGTGAGCCCGAGCGCCGCCCCCGCCGCTGTGGGGCCGCCGAACTGGAGCGCCGCTCGGAAGTTCTCTCGCTCGCGCACGAGCGCGGTGATGCCCTTGCGCTCGGCCCACGCCCGGCCCCCGAGCCGCGCCCCGAGCGCGCCGTAGGTCGCGGCGTGCCGCTCCTGCACCGCCGCGATCCGATCGCCCGACAGCCCGCGGCGCACGAACGACCGCACGGTCTCGTACAGGTTCCACCGGACGTTCGCGGTGTCCGCCCCCGACATCGGCTCGAGCAGCGACCGGTCACACAGCGACTCGATCACCGTGATCATCCCGCGGCCGCGGTCGGGCAGGAACACCACCGACTCGGCCGCGGTGAGGTCGAACCCCTCGCGGAACACCACACACTGCTCGAGCGCGCTCCGCTCGATGCCGTCGAGCCGCTCGATCGTCGCGGCGAGGGTCGCGTCGAGGCCGTCGGCCTCCCCCAGCGCCTGGTCTTGCTCGAGCTGCCGCAACAGCTGCTCGGGCGCGAGGAACGCGGTCTGGGCCGCCGCCGCCTCGAGCGCGCCCGGCATCCGATCGAGCCGGGACGCGATCGCGGTGGCCACGTCGAGGTCGACCTCGGTGCCGCGCACCTCGAGCACCCGCTCGCGGAACAGCCGCACCGCCTGGTCGAGCGCGAGCGCGCCCAGCCGTACCACCTGTTCGCCCGGCAGGTCGAGCGGGCCGCGGCTCGCGACCAGCACCGCCGACCGCAGCTCGGACTCGAGCCACCCGGCCACGATCCGGCGCACGCTCGGGCCCTCGGCCGGAGCGTCGAAGTACACCACCAGGTCGTCGCGCGCGGCGAGCTGCTTGCCCACGTCGGCGAGCACGTCGGCGGTCTTGCGCCCGGACTTGCGCACCCCGAGGCCGCGCGCGAGGGTGGTGGCGACCGCGTCGGGCGTGCCGGACGCGACCCGGTGCACCTCGCGGCCGTCCTCCGCCGCGCCCCGCGCCGCCTGCAGCGCGAGCTGGGTCACGCCCGAGCCGGTCGGCCCGACCACGGAGCCCAGCCCCCCCGCCACCAGCCCGGCGTGGATCCGCTC
>JBEBJC010001274.1:0-2267 GCA_040080105.1 Myxococcota bacterium | reverse complement strand
CGCACCTGCAGCAGGATCAGCTCGCCGTCCGCCGTCACTGCGAACTCGATGTCCAGGGAGTCGTGGTCGAGGAGGCGGCGCAGCTCGGCGGTCAGCGCGAGGACTCCGGCGAGCTCGGTCGGAGGAGGCGCCGAAGCGGAGCGGTGGCGGTAGTAGGTCTGTGGGGAGCGGGCCTGGCCGGAGGTGATCCCGTCGGTGCGCCCGGATCGATCGTCGTAGCTGACGATGGTGTAGTGGCTCCCGTTGCTGGGGTCCCGGGTGACCGCCACCCCGGCCAGGCGGACCCCGTCGAGGTAGGGCTGCACGAAGATCTGGTCTGCGGGGCCGAGCTCGCTCGCGACCGCGTCGATCGCTGCGCGCACCTGCGGCTCGCCCAGGCACCCGCCGACGGAGGAGTAGCGTCCCGCCTGCGATCCGTGCGCCTGGTCCTCGTCGAGCGCGCTGCTGCGAACGATGAGCGGCGTCGACAACCAGCCCTGGAGCTGCTCGATGCGAGCGCCCGGGTCTCGGTGCCACGCCGCCACCGTGAAGCGCTGCTGCGGGAGCACGCGCGCGCTGCGCAGGATCGGCGCCACCCGCTCGAGCGCCTCCGCCTTGGTCCCGCTCAAGCGCGGACCTCGTGGCCCAGCAGCTCGTCCACGAGCTCGTCCGGGGTGCGGGTGCCGTCGTTGACGATGCGAGCGTGGGGCTCTGGGGGCTCCGGCGCGGGCTCGTCTCGACCCACCACGTGCCCGACCTCTCCGCCCGGCTCGTACAGCGCCGGCCGCCGGCGGGCCAGCACCTCGATCGGCGCGCGCACCAGGACCTCCCGATACGCCTCGAAGCGGCTCCGGTTGGACCGCCAGATCTCGGGGAACAACGAGATCGTGGCGCACACCACGTCGTGCCCCTGCTCGGCGAGCAGCCCGCACAGCCCCGCATAGCGCTGCGCCAGGTCGAGTCGCTCGGCCGGGCTGTAGCCTGCGCCCGGGAACACCGCCTGCCGCAGGCGGTCGCCGTCGAGGAACACGGTAGGGCGCCCCTGCGCGCGGAGCCGATCCGCCAGAAGGCGCCCGAGGGTGGACTTGCCGGCACCGGCGAGCCCCGTGATCCACCACACTGTCCCCGCCCTGACCGCGAGCACGGCTCTACCCTCGTCTATCGAGAATGTGTCGCCAGTGTAGCGTCGCCCATGCAAGATCGCATCGCAAAGCGCCGGGGCACCCGTGCGGGGGTTCGATGAACGGGATGGGTCGTTTCGAACCAGCAGTGACGCTGTTGGCGCTGGTCCTCGCCGCGGGTGCGGTGTGGTCGTTGCACGTGGAGGCCGCGCTCGGCCTGCCCCGGCTGATGCCGCTCGTCGTGGTGGGCTTCGCCGTCCACTCGGCGCTCCCGGCGCGGTTCCGGGTCGGGTTCTTCCTGCTGCTCGGGCTCGCCGGCGCCGCGCTGCTGCTCGGACCCGTGGGGGCGGGGGCGCTGGTCGGCTTCGGGCTGGCCCTGCTCGGCGCCTGTCACCTGCCCGTTTCCCGCTGGCTCCGCCTGGCGCTCGTGCTCGGATTGACCGCAGGGCTCGCCGCGCTCAGGCTCGGGTGGGTCGACGCGCCCCGCGTCGCTGCGGTGGTCCCCGTGGTGGCGTCGCTGTTCATGTTCCGGCTGATCCTCTACCTCCACGACCTCCCCCACGAGCGCGTGCCGGTGCGCACCGAGATGCGCCTGGCCTACTTCTTCATGCTCCCGAACCTGTGCTTCCCGCTGTTCCCGGTGGTCGACTACCAGCGGTTCACCACCAGCCACTACGCCGCCCCCGCGGACACCATCCACCGCAAAGGCGTGGGCTGGCTGCTGCTCGGGGTAGTCCAGATCCTGGCGTACCGCGCGTTCCACCTGGCCCTCGTCACCGACCTGGGGGACATCCAGAACGCCCAGGACGTAGCTTCGTACGCGCTGAACGCGTACCTCCAGTACCTGCGCATCTCGGGCATGTTCCACATCGCCGTCGCCGTGTTGTGCCTGTTCGGCTTCGACCTGCCGGCGACGAACCGCTGGTACTTCCTGTCACCGAGCTACACCGAGCTGTGGCGCCGCATCAACGTCTACTGGAAGGACTTCCTCCAGAAGATCGTGTACTTCCCGGTCTTCATGGCCCTCCGCAAGCGCCTGGGGACGACCCGCTCGCTCGTGGCGGCCACGGCCGCGGTGTTCGTCGCCTCCTGGCTGCTGCACGCCTGGCAGTGGTTCTGGCTGCAGGGCGAGGTGCTGCTCACGGACGTGGACGTGCTGTTCTGGGG
>JBEBJC010001273.1:0-2268 GCA_040080105.1 Myxococcota bacterium | reverse complement strand
TCGTGCATCCGTCCCGGTTCGGAGGCGTCGATGTGGTTCGCACCCCTCGCCCAGGTCGCCTGGGCGCTCCCGCAGACACTCCCGGGGGACGACCTGGTGCAGGCCGCCGCCGGCACCCAGGACCAGGCCGCGCTGGCCGAAGGAGACGGCACCAGCTGGCTGCTGGTGTGGCGGGACACCCGCGCGTCGCTCGCCGGGACCCTCGGGACGGGAGCGCCCGACCTGTGGGCGGTCCGCGTCGGCGCCGACGGCCTGCCGATCGACGTGGTGTCGACCCCGGTCGCAGCCGGCCCGTGGTCCGAGTCCACGCCGCGGGTCGCGTGGAACGGCACCGACTGGCTGGTCGCGTACGACGCCGACGCCGCGACGCCGAACTACTGGAGCCGGGGGGTGTGGGCCCGCCGGGTCGGCGCTGATGGCGTGGGGATCGGTGACGCGGTCGTGCTGGCCGACGCCGAATTCGACGACGAGGCCGTGTGGGACGTGGCGAGTGACGGGTCGTCGTGGGCCGTGTTGTGGCAACGGGTCGACGCGGCGCTCGGCGGGTTCGTGCTCGACGGCGTGACGATCGACGCGGCTGGGGTCCCAGGCGCCGTCGGGACGGTGTTCACCCCGAGCTCGAGCGTCACCGCGCCGTGGAGCGCGCGCCTCGCGTGGGCCCAGGACCGGTACCTCGCGGTGTGGAGCGCGTGGGGGCAGGACGACGACATCGAGGCCCTCGCGCTCGACGCGGACCTCGCGCCGATCGGCTCGGCGTTCGACATCGTCGGCGACGGCTCGAGCTCGGTGTTCCCGGCGATCGCGGCGAGCGACGACGGGTTCTACGTCGCGTGGTACGACGACACGTTCGGGGCAGTGTGGAGCACCGTGCGCGGCACGCCGGTCGCGCTCGACGGCGCGGTGGGCGTCGCGGGCGGCGAGTCGCTGTCGGAGGACGCGTGGCCGCTCGACGTGCGCCCCGACGTGGCGTGGATGGACGGCGCGTGGGGCGTCGGGTGGGAGTTCGGCGCGGCGGCCGCGATCTCGGCGTCGGTCGTCGACCCCGCGGGCGCCCTCGACCAGCGGGTCACCGTGTCCGGGCCGCTGGGGTACACCGTGCGCCCGACCACCGCCGGGGGCGTCGACCAGATGCTGGTCGCGTGGTCGACCGCAGCCCCGGCGGGTGACCTCGACCTGCAGGGCCTCGCGGTGCACGCCGACGGGACGTTCGGCGCCCCGACCGACCTCGCGCGGTCGACCCCGGCGCAGACCCGGCCGGCGATCGCGGGAGACGCAGGCGGGTGGCTGGTGGTCGCGAAGAGCGAGACCTCGACCGACACGGCGATCCTCGGGTGGCGCACCGACGTCGCCGGGACCGCGCTCGACGGGGCGCCGATCGAGCTCGCGCGCGGCGAAGGGCTCACCGATCCGGCAGTGGCGTGGAACGGGTCGGTGTGGCTGGTGGTGTGGTCCGATCCGTACGCCGGGGTGTCGGGGCTGCGGGTCGACCCGACCGGCGCGGTCCTCGACCCGGCGCCGATCCCGTTCCTGCTCGGCCTCGAGCCGGCGGTGGCGGCGTCGGGCAGCACGTTCCTGGTGGCCGGGGTGGTGCCGGTGACGTTCGACTCGAACCAGCTGCTCGCCGTGCGCGTCGACACGGACGGGGTCGCGCTCGACGCAGCCCCGCTGCTGCTCGGCGGCAACTTCGCCGAGGCGCCGGACCTCTCGGCGTTCGGCGACGGGTGGATCGCGACCTGGGCCCACCGCCACAGCCACGACAGCGGGCTGCGCGACGCGGTGTACACCGTGGTGTCGAGCGGCGGCGGGGTCGGCGGCGAGTCGCTGGTGCGCACCTCGGGCTCGGTGGCGCTCGAGTCCGGAGTGGACGTGGCGACCGACGGCGTGGGCGCGCTGGTGGTGTGGAGCGACGCCGGCGACGTGCGCGGCCGCCTGATCGACGCCGCCGGCCAGCTGGTGGGGGACGGGGCGGGCTTCGTGATCTCGGACGCGGCGAACGACCAGTTCGATCCGGACGTGGCGTGGGACGGCGCGACCTACCACGCGGCGTGGACCGACTGGCGGGTGCACCCCGGGCTCGAGCCCGGCGTGGGCGACGTGTACACCACCGAGATCGACGCGGCCGGGGGGGTGGCGAGCCCCGACGGGATCGCGGTGAGCGCGGGCGACGTCCCCGAGGGCAACGCCGCGGTGGCCGGGGTCGACGGGCAGGTGGTGCTCGTGTGGACCAAACTCGTGGACGAGGCGCCGTTCGGCTCGTTCCGGGTGCAC
>JBEBJC010001272.1:0-2268 GCA_040080105.1 Myxococcota bacterium | reverse complement strand
GTTCAGCTCGGCGTCGGCCGGCCCGCGACCCTGGCGGCGTGGAGTCGGCGCACGTTGTGGCACAGGCAGACCAGTCCCCACTCACCTCGCGCCTTCTCCTAGTCGTCACACTCGCTCACGACCACGGTCCAGCCGAGCCCGCTGTGCGCCCGCACCGAGATCACGCCGTGGTCGGGGTTCTCGTCGTAAAACGTCTCGTCCCCCTCCGCGTCGGGATCGAGCACGGTGCAATCGGCGCCGGTCGACGCGATCGCGTTGGCCACCGGCCACCACCCCGCGCACCAGAACCGGTGGACCCGCTCGGGGGGCGAATCGAGGGTCACGTCTGCCCGACGCATCCGACCTCCTCCCGCCGCGAAGATGCACCGAGCGTGCCACCGGCGGCCGCGAACGGATAAGCCCCCGCGTCCATGGCCCGGAAGAAGGTGAAGCAGCGGCCCCAGGTGGGGGTGTTGGGGAAGGCGCTGACCCGCCGTTCCCGGGGCCGGTGCGAGCTGTGCGCCGGCGCCGGCGACGTGCGTCCGTACGAGCTGGCCCCGTTCCCGGAGGAGCCCGACCCGGAGCGCACGTTGATGACCTGCGGACGGTGCCGCGACTGGCTGGAGACCGGCCAAATCGACCCGATCCAGGCGCATTTTCTGTCGAGCGCCGTGTGGTCCGACCTCGCTCCGGTGAAGCTCGCCGCCGCCCGGATGTTGATCGCGTCGGACGGGCTCGACGACCCCTGGCTCCGCGACGCGCTGGAGGCGGCGAACATCGACCCGAACACCGGGGAGATGCGGACCGACCTCGAGGAAGATCAAGCCGATACCTGACGTTCTCCGCCGCGGCTCGACAACCGAGCCGCGAAGGGGATAGCGGCGGGTCCCTGGAGGCAGCTTGCTGTGGACGTCGCTCGCGTGGGCAGCTCCCGGACCCGGGCCGACCGACCCGTTCGCGCTGCCCGCCGAGGTCGCGCGGCTCGACAACGGCCTGGTGGTGCTGCTGCTCGAAGACCACCGCACCGACACGGTGGCGCTCCAGATCGACTACGGCGTGGGCTCGCGCGACGAGGCCCAGGGCGAGCTCGGGTGCGCCCACCTGTTCGAGCACCTGATGTTCGAGGGCAGCCGCAACGTCGGCGAGAACCAGTTCGACGAGTGGCTCGCCGCGGCCGGCGGCGAGAACAACGCCAGCACCGACGAGGACCGCACCAAGTACCACGAGACGTTCCCGTCGGGCGCGCTCGACGTGGCGTTGTTCCTCGAGTCCGACCGGCTCGGGTTCCTCGACGCCGGCCTGACCGACGCGGCGGTGGCGAACCAGCAGGACGTGGTGCTGCAGGAGCGGGCGGAAGGCTACGCCGAGCCCAACGGGCGCGACATCGACGCGTTGTCGCGCCTGCTGTACCCGCCCGACCACCCGTACCACCACCCGGTGATCGGCACGGTCGCCGACATCCGCGGGTTCCAGCTCGAGGCGGTCCGCTCGTTCTGGGACCGCCACTACCGGAGCCGGAACGCGGTGCTGGTGCTGGTCGGGAACTTCGACCGGGCCCAAGCGCTCGAGCGGGTTCGGTACTGGTTCTCCGACGTGCCCGACCGCGGCGACCCGGTGCCTCGGGTCACCGCCCCGACCCCGACCGCCCGACCGCCCGCGCACGGCCTGGTCGAGGACGAGGTGGAAGAGCGCACGTTGTACCTGGTGTGGCCGGGGGTCGAGCCGAAGCACCCGGACATGGCCGCGCTGGACTTGTTGTCGACGGTGTTGTCCAACGGCCGCGGCACCCGCCTCGACGACCGGCTGTACTACTCGGGCAAGGCGAGCTCGGTCGGTACCTGGACCTGGAACAGCGACCTGGCCGGGACCTTCGGGGTGTACGTCGCGTCGCCCGAGACACCGCTGGTGAAGCTCGAGCGCGCGATCGAGAAGGAGATCGCGAAGATCGCCGCCGAGCCGCCGAGCGTGGCCGAAGTGGACCGCGCGCGCCAGACCATGCGCGCCGGCATCCTCGGCGGGCTCGAGTCCCCCGAGGGCAAGGCGAGCTCGATCAACTACTGCTGGTCCCTGTACGGCACGCCCGACTGCTGGACCACGGAGTGGAAGAAGTACGAGGCGGTGACCCCGGCCGACGTGAGCCGCGTCGCGGCCACCTGGCTGGTCGCGCGCGCCCCCACCACCTTGTCGAACGTCCCGAAGGGCGACGCCGCGAGCGCCCTGCCCGGCGCCGTGGCCGTGGAGCTCCCATGATCTGGCTGGTCACGTCCGCGTTCGCCGAGACCCCGCCCC
>JBEBJC010001271.1:0-2268 GCA_040080105.1 Myxococcota bacterium | reverse complement strand
CGGCGGTCGGAGATGCTGAGCCCTGCTGGCTCCGGTCGGCAGGGCTTGCGCCAAGTCGCACGGCGGATCGTACTACTGGTGAAGGCCCAGGCGGCAGGCAGCTGCGGCGTGTTCCCTCCGTGTACCACCGCGTCCTCCGTGGTCGAACGTTCGTTACAACCACGGAGGACGCCGAGGCTCACGGAGGAGTCGCCGCCGCCGCCGCCGCCGCCACAATCGCTGTTGTACGAATCGAATCATGCGATCCGGTTCGATTGGCGATCAACCAGACTGGCTAGCTGGCATGATCAGGCCTGGAACCACACCCTCCGCCGCGATGCGAAGATGACGGATCGGTCTCCCGCCGACCCGGCAAACGAGGTCACGTTCGTCCCGCCCACACCCCCGTCCGTCGACGGGGTGGGCCTGGAGAACGAACGTGGAACCCTGGAACCTCAAGATCCGGGCCGAGCCGCAAGCAGTGAAGCTGCTGGCGACCGACCCCTCGGGCGACCGGCTGAAGGCCTGCCTCCCCCTGTACCCGCACCATCCGCGGGCGTTGCTCACCCTGCTCGAAAGTTTGGCGCTCTGGACCGGCCAGGTCCCGTTGTCCGCTGCGACTTCTGTGGACGACCGTGCCACGCGGCCGTCCATCGAGGCGCTGCTCGGCGACGAACTCTGGCCCGTGGACAGCGCCCTGGTCCGCTTCACCTTCGAGGACCACCACCGCCCGACCCGCCGGCTGCGGAGGTGGCCGATGATCGACGAGCAGACCCGGGCGCGGATCTCGACCCCGTACCGCCGCAGCTCGTGGTGCGCGAGCGCCCGCAGCTCCGCCGGCGGCGTCCCGTCGCGGGTGAGGAAGTTGTGCACCTGCGCCGCCCGGGCGTTGCGCGGCGGCCCTGCGTCGAGCACCACCACCGTCCGCTGGCCCCGCGCCAGCGTCAACGCCGCCTGCAGCCCCGTGGGCCCTCCGCCCACCACCACCACGTCGATCATCTCTCCCCCTGGTGGCGGGCGCCGTATCGTGCACCCGCGGGGACGACCGTGTCATGATGTCGCACCGGAGCGCTCGTGTGGGTGTCGGTCCTCGGCTGCGTTCGGATCCTCGAGCTCGAAGACACCGGGGCGGAAGTGCCCGAGTCGTCGGCGTGTGTGCCGGCCGAGGCGCTCGGGTACAGGCTCCCCAGCGCGCGGTGGGGCCTGTCCGCGCTGTACGCCTCCCGCCGGCTCGACGATCGGCCCGAGACCGCGCTCCACCTGTCACCGAGCTGGTTCCTCGCGGTCGGGTGGCAGACGAGCGGGTTCGGCTGCGCCGACTATGGCCCGCCGTGGGCGATCGACCCGCAGCACGCGGGTGACCCCGGCTGCCTCGGCCTGTCGGAGGGGACCACCTGGAACGAGCTGTGCCGGCTGTACCCCGCGACCTACCGGTGTGACGGGTACGCGGGCTCGTTCGCCGGCGACGCCCCGGAGGCCGACGCGCTGGCGCTCGCGTGGTTCGCGTTGGCCGCCCACGGGCTGTTGGGGAGGTTCGAGCTCGATCCCGACGACTGGTACGCAGCGTCGGCCGACCCGCTGGCGGTCGAGCGCCTGACCGCGGCGATGCACCTGTGGGGGCCGTGGACGGGCGAGATCGGCGAGGTCGTGCAGGGCTGCCCGGACGAGGTGGAGGCGTGCCTCGAGGGTGACCTGCTGCGCCACGCGGCGGGGGTGGCCGACAAGCTCGAGCTGCTCGGCGCCGCCCCGTGCTACGACGAGCCGCTGGCGGAGGCGGACGTGCGCGCGTTCACCCGCGGCCTGGCCGCGGTCCACCCGGAGCTCGCCTGGGACGAAGGAGAGCAGGCGGCGGTCGACGCGCTCACCGGGCGCGGGTTCACCACCGAAGCCGCGGCGGTGGTCGCCGCGCTCGACGCGGCCGTCGATCTGCGGCTCGCGTGCCCCGAGCGGGAGCTGTACGAGTGGTACCGCCTTCCCTGTCCCTGATCTGGCTCGGGTCGACCGAGGACCCGGCCGAGCGGCGGGTGGTCGAGGAGCTGTTGCTCGCCGGGGTGGTGGTGCGGGCCGAGGCCGCGCCGCCCGGGTTCGCCGAGTGGACGTTGTCGCAGCAGCTCGAGGCCGTGCGTCCGCAGCTCGGCCCGACGGTCGCCGCCGCGTGGATCGAGCAGGACAGCGGCGCGCTGCACCTGCAGGTGGCGTTCGTGGAGTCGGAGCGCGCGGTGGTGCGGGTGGTCGACGCGGCGCCCGGAGACGAGGCCCGCCTCGCGCTGACCGCGCGCGAGCTACTGC
>JBEBJC010001270.1:0-2269 GCA_040080105.1 Myxococcota bacterium | reverse complement strand
GCCCCAGGTGGTGCAGGTTGATCGTCTGGGCGGCGGTGGCGTTCGCGGCCGACGGGGAGGGGAACGGACCGTTCCCAGGGGTGTTCGACCACCCGCCGGCGTTGCAGTATCGAGTGGCGCTGCCGGGCGGCCGCCTGAACGCGGCGACCCACTCCGAGTGGAGCAGCCCGCTGTTGGTGGGTGACTGGGTGGTCGTCGGCTCGGCCGCGGGCCAGGCGATGTACGCGCTGTCGCGGCGCGACGGCACGCTCGTGCGCACGTTCCCGGCCGATGCGTCGGTCGAGTCTCCCGCGGCGGTGCGCGGGTCGAAGGTCGTGTTCTCGGACAGCGGCGGCAACACCTGGTGCTACGACCTCGACGGCACGTTGGTGTGGAGGCACGACGGGAACGCCCCGGTGTTGGTGGCGCCCACGATCGATCCCGATGGGAAGGTCGCGATCGTCGGGAACGTGGACGACCTGGCGGTCGCGCTCGATCTCTCGACGGGCGCGCTCGTGTGGCAGTACCAGGCGAAGCGCGACGCGACCCGACAGGCCGAGTTGTCGCTGTTCGCTGCTCCGCGGCCCGCGATCGTCGACGGCAAGGTGTACCTCGGGTTCAGCAGCGGCACCCTGGTCGCGGTCGACCTCGCCACCGGCGAGGAGCAGTGGAAGCGCAGCGTGGGCGAGGGGCGGTACCCGGACCTCGTCTCCGATCCCGTGGTCTCGGGCAACGATGTCTACGCGAGCGGCTACTTCAAGCCGCTGGTCGCGGTCGATCTGCCGACGCACAACGTCCGGTGGCGGGTCGACGCGGGAGCTGCGCGCTCGCCGACGTTGATCGACGGCGCCGACGGGTCGAAGGTGCTGATCCATCCCGGCTCCGACGGAACGCTGCGGGCGATCGCCACGCTCACCGGGGCGGAGCTGTGGCGGTGGAGCAGCGGGACCAGCGGCGCGCTCACGTCGCCGGTGGTGACTCCGGCAGGGCTCGTGGTCGGGTCGTCCGCCGGCTCGATCTACCTGGTGGACCCCGCCACGGGCGACGAGCTGTGGCGGTGGCACGAGCCGTACCTGCTCCAGGGCCTGTCGTCGGAGCCGGCGGTGGAGGGGCGTCAGCTGGTGTTCACCAGCAACGCGGGCTTCCTGTACAGCTTGCTCGCCCCGTTGCCGTCGCCATCCGAGCCGGCGCGCCGAGTCCGCTCGCCGCTCTGACCGTCGATCACGGGCACGGGTTCGCCACGACCCCTGGGGTGCCGAGATCGCCGTCACCGTACGCGGCGGTGGCGGTACACCACGCCCGCGGCGCGTCGTTGAGGGCAGCGTCGAGTTGATCCGAGGCGAGCTCGAGGCTCGCACCGGTCGGGACCGAGAACGTGGCCCACGACACCTGGTCGAGGGTCCACCCTCCGCCCTCGAGCTCGAGCTCGTCGGCGTCGGCGGGCCACCCGACCACGTCGTCACACCCCGGGATCCCGCCGTTCGACGCAGGATCGACGTCGGTGCACACGAGCCGCGCCTCCCCGGGGCCGAGGAACCCCGCCGACAACCCCTGACCGACCCCGCCGATCGTGAGGGTGACCCCCGACAGGTCCACGTGGCCGGTGGTGGGGTTGTACAGCTCAGCGTACCGCCCGTCGGCGTCCGCGACCGCGGTCGGGTCCAGCTGGAGCTCGGACACGACCAGCACGCCCGCGGCCCACAGCCCTTCGTCGATCCACCCGTCGCAGTCCTGGTCGACGTCGTCGTCCACCTCGACCGAGCCCGGGTAGGTCGTCGGGACCAGATCGTCGCAGTCCTCGGCGGCGGTGCCGCCCGGCACGCCGTCACCGTCCTGGTCGTCGTCGTTCCCGTCGCAGTTTTGATCGACGCCGTCGTACCAGATCTCGGCGGCGTCGGGCGCGGTGGTCGCGTGTCCATCGTCGCAGTCGGCGCCGCCGTACGTGTCGCTCGACCACCCGTCGCCGTCGCGATCGAAGTCGTCGCCATCGTCGCAGTCCTGATCGACCCCGTCGTACCAAATCTCGGTGGCGTCGGGCGAGATCGCGGCGTCCGCGTCGTCGCAGTCGGTCCGGTCCGCGATCCAGCCGACCGGACCTTCACACGCGAGCGCCGGAGTGGCCGTGCGGTCGCCGAACCCGTCGTGGTCGAGGTCCGGGACCCACGCGGGCGGATCCGTCGGATCCTCGTCGACCGCGCCGTCGCAGTCTTGATCCTGCCCGTCACACCGCTCGTCGGCGCCGGGGAACTGGTCCGGGTCTTCGTCGTCACAGTCGTCGCCGCCGGCGGCG
>JBEBJC010001269.1:0-2272 GCA_040080105.1 Myxococcota bacterium | reverse complement strand
CCTGACCGAGCACGTCACCCACCTGACGCTCGACGTGCAGGGCAACGTGCTGCAGGTCACCGACGCGCGCGGCAACGCGACGCAGGTGCAGACGTTCGATCTCGTCGGCCGCCCGCTGTTCACCGGCGCCGCCGATGAGGGCTACGACGGGGTGAGCGGGCGCGGGGAGACCCGGATCCTGGTCGACGTGGCGGGTCAGCCGCTCCGTGTCTGGCGCAGCGGGAACCTGTCGCTTCGCACCGCCTACGATGCGCTGCGGCGCCCGGTCGGGACCTGGGTCGACGAGGGCGCCGGCGAGCGCCGCTCGACCCGCACGGTGTACGGAGACGCGCTCCCGGAGCCTCCGCCGTTCTCGAAAGGCCGCCCGGTACAGGTCGACGACCCGGCCGGTCGGGTCACCCTCGGGCACGACTTCCGCGGGCGGACCGGGTCCCAGACGCGCCAGGTGCTGGCCGACATCACCGTCGACCCGGATTGGGCCGCAGACCCAGCGCTCGACCCCGAGCGGTTCACCGTCACCACGGGCTATGACGCGCTCGACCGGGTGACGTCCGAGGTCAGCCCCGACGGCTCGAACACGACCCGCACCTACGACGAAGGCGGACGGCTCGTCACGGTAGCAGTCGCCGTTCGGGGGGATGCCACCTCGTTCGTGGACCACATCGCGTACGACGCCCGTGGCCAGCGCCTGGCCATCACCTACGGCAACGGGACCGCCACCACCTACACCTACGACCCACTCCGGTTCTGGCTGACCCGCCTGCACACGCTCCGCGGCAGCACCGCGTTGCAGGATCTGCAGTACACGCTCGACGCCGTCGGCAACATCACCGAGATCCGAGACGACGCGCAGCAGACCGAGTTCTTCGCGAACGCCCAGGTCAGCCCGACCCGGACATTCACCTACGACGCGCTGTACCGCCTGATCCGCGCCACCGGTCGCGAGAAGGTGGACCAGCGGCAGACCTCGGCGTTCTACACTGACTATGCGGGCGCCGCCGGCGCAATCCCGGACCCGGGCGACCCGGCCCTGCGGCAGTACACCCAGGCGTACCGATACGACGCGGTCGGCAACCTGCTCGAGATGAAGCACCAGCAGGGTCTGGGCGGCGCCGTCGCATGGCGCCGGGGGTACGCGTACGAGGAGGGCAACAACCAGCTCGTGAGCACGAGCGCGCCCGGCGACGACCCGGACGACCCAGCTACCCACACAGACCGCTACCCCTACAACGAGCGCGGCGCGATGACAGCCATGCCGCACTTGCCGGCGCTGGTCCGCGATCCACAGGACCAGATCCGGCGCGCCGACCTCGACCTGGCGGGGAGCGTCGCGTGGTACGCGTACGACGCTGCGGGGCAGCGGGTCCGCAAGCGGGTGGACAAGGGCGGCGTCCAGGAGGAGCGAATCTACGTCGGCGGGTACGAGGTGTGGCGGAAGCGCACCGCTTCGGGGCTGCAGGAGGAGCGGCAGACGCTGCACGTGACGGACGACCATCGGCGGATCGCGCTGATCGAGACGCTGACCGTCACCAACGGCTCCGCGGTCGTCACCCCGACCCCACGCCAGCGCTACCCGCTGGCCGACCACCTCGGAACCGCAGCGCTCGAGGTTGACCAGGTCGGCGCCGTCATCAGCTACGAGGAGTATCACCCCTACGGCACGACGGCGTGGTGGGCGTCCGACGGGTCCACCGAGGTCAGCGCCAAGCGCTTTCGGTACACCGGGATGGAGCGGGACGAGGAGACGGGGCTCGGCTACCACGGTGCCCGCTACCTCGCCCCCTGGTTGGGGAGGTGGTGCTCCGCCGATCCGGCGGGCATGGTGGATGGGCCGTGCCGATTCGAGTATGCCCGCGGCAACCCGATCGCTGGGCGGGACCCGTCGGGGCTGAGAACGGTCCTGACGGACCAGACCGTCACCGACAGCGCAGGGCACGAGGTCCGCCTGACCGAGGGGGCGGCGACCGGCACCGCCGACATCGAGATCGAGGTCCGACCGAAGACGTTCTGGGAGAAGCCGGGCGGCAAGCTCCTCGCCTTCCTGGGGGGGCTTGTCGTGGGCGCCGCCACCTCCATCGCGGTCGTCGCCGGAGCGGCCGCACTCGTGGCCGCAGCGCCCGTGGCGGGTGCGGTGGTGGTCGGTGCGGCAGCGCTCGTCGGGGCGGGGGCCCTCCTGTACGGCGTCATCACCGACGACGACTTCGGGGGGAAGGTCGAGCGGCTGTTCACGGGGAAGGCGTCGGCGTCCGAGTACTTCGGAGCCGGCATGTTC
>JBEBJC010001268.1:0-2273 GCA_040080105.1 Myxococcota bacterium | reverse complement strand
CGCGGCTGGGCGGGCGCGGATCTTCGGCCCGGCGCAGCTCCAGCGCCAGCTGGTCGACCACCGGTTCCGGGTGTTGACCCGGCCCGCCGACGACGACCCGCGCCACAAGAGCCTGTGGGCCACGTTGGACTGGTCGTGGTCGCTGCTCGACCCCACCGCGCGGCGCGCGCTGGCCGCCGCGTCGGTGTTCGAAGGCCCGTTCGACGCCGAGGCCGCCGCGGCGGTGCTCGGCCCGGACGCGGAGCCCGCGCTCGACGTCCTCGCGCGCGCGTCCCTCGTCCGGCGGACCGCGACCGGCCTGGCCCTGTTCGACTCGGTGCGCGCGTTCGCGGCGGCGGCAGTGGACGCCGAGGTCCGCGCAGACGCGGAGCTGGCGCACGCGCGGCACTACCACGCCCGCCTGCACCAGCTCCTCGCGACCGGCGGGTGGCAGAACCCCGCGCTGCTCGACGCGATCGACGCGCACCTGCCCGAGCTCCTCGCCGCGCGGCGGGTCGCCGCGGTGGCCCCCGACCTGGTCGCCGACCTGATCCTCCACCTGCACGACCGGTTCTGGGTCCGCGGTCCCGCGCACCAGTACCTCACCCTGCTCGACCACGCGCTCGCGATCGGCCAGGGGTACGCGCGGATCGACGACCTGCGGAGCGTGCGCGCGACGGTGCGGCGGCGGGTGGGCGACCTGGCCGGCGCGCTCGCCGACATCGAGCGCGCGGTGGCGACCGACGGCCCGCGGCGCCCCGCGAACCTGCTCGAGCGGGCGGTGATCCTGGTCCTGCTGCGCCGCCGCGACGCCGCGACGGAGGCGATCGACCGGCTGCTGGAGGCGCTCGACCTGCGGGCGCACCGCGGCTACCGGTACGCGATCGTGGCGGCGGGGGTGTTGTCCACCTGCCGCGCGCCCGCGACGCGGATCGAGGGGATGCTGCGCCACGCGCTCGCCGACGCCGTCGCCGCCGCCGACGGGCACGGAGAAGGCTACGCGCGCAGCCAGCTCGGGGAGCACCTGCTCGACGTGGGGCGGCTCGACGAGGCCGAGCGCGAGCTGCGGGCCGGGATCGCGGCGCTGGACGCCCTCGGGCGGGAGGCGCTCGCAGCGGACGCCCGGTGCACCCTCGCCGCGGTGCGGCTCGAGCGGGGAGATCACCCCGGGTGCGACGAGCTCCTCGCGCGCGCCGGAGCTGCGTGGCAGGCGCACGATCCTCCCAAACAGGCGTACGGCGACCTGGTAGGGGCCCAGGGCGCGCTGGCGGACGGGCGCCTCGACGTGGCGCTCGACCTGCTGAGCCGGCGGCCCGAAGGATTGGTCCCCCCGGAGCTGCGCGATCCGTGGCTCGCGCTGACCGCGATCGCCGAGGCGCGCAGCGGACGGCGCGAGCAGGCCGCCGCGACGGTCGCCGAGCTGCGCGCGGAGCCGCTCGACCCCGAGCTCGTGCGCGAGGTCGAGGCGTTCCTCGGGTCCGCCCCGCCGGACCTCGGGACGCCGCGCGGCCCGGTCGCCCGCCTCCTGCGCAGGTTGCCGCGCTGACGTTCGAATCACCGGGGGAGCGCGGCCCGCAGCTCGTCCGCCAGGCGCCGCGCGAGGTGGCCGCGCTCGCCGACCACGCCGTCCGCGATCCCCTCCAGCAGCACCACGGAGTCGGGCTGGCGCAACATCGGGTCGGCCCGTCCGTCCCACAGGTGCGCGAGGCGGGCGTCGACCTCCTCGAGGTCGCCGAGCGCGGCGGCAGCGGCGGCGGTCACCAGGTGCACGAGCTGCACCCCCGACCCCGGCAGGCCCACACACCGCTCGTCGAGCGCCAGGAGCCACTCGCGCGCGACCGCGGGCTGGCCGCGCTCGAGCGCGACCACCGCGAGGTTCAGCAGCCCGTTGAGCAGCAGCTCCCCCGACTCGAACCACCCGAGGCCGTCCACCGCGCGGCGGTACCACCGATCGGCGGCGTCGAGGTCTCCGCCCTCGCGGGCGAGCTCCCCGAGCTGGATCGCCGCGCCCCGGATCGTGCCGTCGCCGGCGTCGGGCCACTCGAGCGCCGCGATCAACAGCGCGCGGGCCCGCTCCACGTCGCCGCGCAGGTGGGCCAGGCGCCCGCCGCGCTCGAGCGCGATCGCGTGGTCCGCCGCGAGGGTGGCCGCCGCCCGGAACGCGTCGAGCCACCGCTCGGCGGCGGTCAGATCGTGGGTCGAGGCGGCGTCGGTGAGCGCGAGCAGCACGTTCGGCTCGAGCGGGGTGCCGCGGGCGGCCGCCCACGCCGCGAGCAGGGCGTCCACATCGGTCC
>JBEBJC010001267.1:0-2273 GCA_040080105.1 Myxococcota bacterium | reverse complement strand
GAAGGGCGCAGGGTACCGCCTCGAGGGCCAGACCCTCCCTCGCGCGAACCTGCCGGAGCCGGGCACGCCGTACGTGTGCCCGCCCGAGCTCGCCGCGGCCGCGCAGAGGCTCGGCCCCGGCCGGTGGCTCACGATCGTCGGCCCGGCGGGCGTCGGCAAGACCCGCCTCGCGATCGAGCTCGCGCGCGGGTGGCTGACCGATCACCCGGAGCGCTGCGCGAGGTTCTGCGCGCTGGCGCACGCCGATGGGCCGCGGAGCTTGGAGTCGGCGATGGCGGACGCGCTCGGGGTCGAGGGGCGGCTCGCCGGTGACCCGATCGGCGACGCGGTGCGCCAGCTCCCGGCCGGGGCGCTGTTGATCCTCGACAACCTCGAGCAGCTGCTGCCGTGGCGCGACCTGCTGCTGCAGTGGGTCGCCCAGTGTCGGGGAGCGGTCGTGTCGACCTCGCGCGAGGCGGTCGGGGCGCCGTCGGAGGAGGTCCTCGGGCTGTCGCCGCTCGACCCGGAGCGGAGCGCGTCGCTGTACGAGGCGCTCACGGGCGAGCCGCCCCCGGAGCAGGTGATCGAGCGCCTCGACGGGTTGCCGCTGGCGCTCGAGCTCGCCGCCGCCCGCGCCGAGCGCCACCCGGGGGACGCGCTCGCGGCGCGGCTCACCCGCCCGCTCGACCTGCTGGTGCGCCGCCGCCCGGGAGCGGTGAGCCCACACGCCACGCTGCGGGGCGCGTTCGACCAGTCGTGGGACCTGCTGTCCCCGGTCGAGCGCGCGGTGTGCGCGGTGTTCGTCGATCCGTGGACCGCGACGTCGGCGGCGGCGGTGAGCGGGGTCGAGCGGGTCGAGCCGGTGCTCGCGGACCTCGGTCGGAAGAGCCTGGTGCTCCGGGTCGACACCGGGTTCCGGATGTTGCCGATCGTGCGGTCGTACGCGGGGGAGAAGCAGGTGTTCGCCGCGCCGGACGCTCGGGCGCGCCACGCCGAGCACTTCGCCGCGCTCGCCGGCGAGTGGGCCCGGTCGTCGTACGGAGGCCCGTGGCTGGTCGACGCGCGGGCGCGCGGGGGCGATCTGATCGCGGTGATCCGGAACGGCAGCCCGGCCCAGCGCGGCCTGGCGCTGCGGGCGCTGGTGTTCGGCGCGGTGCACGACCACTCGGTGATCCGGGCGCGCGAGGCGACCCACGAGGCGGCCGCGCGCGGCGTCGAGCCCCCAGACCAGCCGGTGCTGGACGGCGCGACGGCGTGGTTGGCGTTCGTCGGGCGCGATCCGACCACGGCCGAGCGCGCGCTGGCCCAGGCGCGGCGGAGCGCCGAGCCGGACCTCGCCGCCCGCCGGTTCCTGGACCTGGTCGAGCTGATCTGGCGGCTGGACCAAGCCGACGTCGAGGGGGCGTGCGCGATCGCGCGTCGGTGGGTGGACCTGCGCTCCGGGCCCCGCGCGGCGGCCGAGTCGATCGCCGTGTTGTGCGGCGCGCTCCCGGACGGGCCCGAGCGCGACGAGTGGCTCGACCGCGCCCTCTCGGCGGCCGAGGCCCTCGGGGACCCCCACGTGCTGGGGACGGTGTGGGTGTACCAGGGCCGACGCTCCCGGGCTCGCGGGGACCTGCGCGGCGTGGTCGAGGCGGCGGCGCGGGTCCGCGCCCTCGGTGGACCGCCGCGCGACGAGGCGTTCGCGCTGATCGAGCAGCTGCACGCGGAGTACCACTTCGGTCACCTGCGCGACGCCCTCGCCACGTTCCGCCGGTTCTCCGCCCTCGCGGCGGACACCTGGTGGTCCGACGCGGTCCGCCCGGTCGCCGCCGCCTGCTGGCTCGAGCTCGGCGAGCTCGACCGAGCCGCGGAGGTGCTCGAGCCCCTCCCGCTGACGCCCGCGTCGCGCACCTACGCGGCGCTGCTGCGGGCGTGGGCGCTCCGCTTCGGGGGTCGGCCGGCGGAGGCGCTGGCCGTGCTCGCGGCGCACCCGCCGATCCCGGAGCTCGGCTGGGCGCACGACGCGTGCGCGGTCGGGGCAGCGGCCGAGGCGAGGCGATGGGACGAGGTCGATCGCCGCCTGCCGGACCTCGCGGCCGATCCGGAGCGCACCGCAGCGGCGCGCGCCCTGGTCGCCCTGCTCCGGGCGCCGGGCGACGAGCGGTTCGTCGCCGAGGCGCGGGGGGTGCTCGCGTCTCAGCGGGTGGTGCGGTGTGACGACGGCGTGGAGCGGGTGCGGGGGTTCTTGGCGTCGATGGCTCGGATCGGGCTCGAGCGAGCGCTCGGCGGCTGACGCGGGCGCTGTCACAACC
>JBEBJC010000218.1:0-10753 GCA_040080105.1 Myxococcota bacterium | reverse complement strand
GGCTCGCGCTGGCGGGCGGGATGACGGTGCTGCTCGGGATGACCCTCGGGGTGGTCGTGTGGGTGGTGAGCCGCACCCCGAGCCGGCCGGTGGCCCCGCCGCCGGAGCCCGCGCCGATCGAGGCCCCCGCGCCGGTCGCGGCCCCTCCTGCTCCGGAGCCGGAGCCACAGCCCGCCCCGCCGCCAGCGCCGGCCCCACAGCCGTCGGCCGGGGGTGGGTGCCCGACCGAGGGCGGCGACCCGCTCGGGTGGGTCCGCGCGCCCGACGTGTTCGTGAAGTCCGCCGGCACCGTGTGGACCCTGCGCGAGCCGCGCAAGGTGGTGGCGACAGTGCCGAACGGCCCGGTGGTGTGTGAGCTGCCCGCCGGGGCGCAGGTCCGCGTCCCCCGCGGGCCCGTGACCCCGGTCGGAGAGGGGAAGTACCTCCAGGTCTCCCCCCGCGACCTGAAGCCCAACCCGAGCTCGCCCGCCGAGGAGCCACAAGGCGAGGTCGCGGCGGACCGGTGCACCGGGAAGGCCGGCGAGCGCATCGGCTGGTTCTTCACCAAGCTGCGCGACCGCAGCGACAGCGCCCCGTACCGAGGGGGCACGTGGGAGATCACCTACGCCCGGTACGTGTACGACGACGTCCCCCGCCGCGGGTCCGACGGGGCGGTGGTGTGCGCCCTGCCGAAGGACTCGTCGCTCGACGTGAAGCAAGACCCGGTGCGCGGGTCGGGCGGGTACTGGGTGCCGCTGGTCGCCGGATCGCTGCACCGGTGACACTCGGGCGCGCCCGGCAGTACTGCGGGTGATGATCGACGAGCCGGACGAGTCCCTGATGCAGCGCGTGGCCCGCGGGGAGCGCGACGCCTACGACGCCTTGTACGCGCGGTGGAGCGGCCCGGTGTTCCGGTTCCTGCTCCGCCGCACCGGCGCGCGCGGCACCGCCGAGGAGGCGTTGCAGGAGACCTGGCTGCGGGTGTACCGGTTCCGCGACCGGTTCGACCCGACCCGGTCGTTCCGCAGCTGGGTGTTCACCATCGCCGCGAACTGCGGCCGCGACGCGCACCGGCCCGAGCCGGAGGTGTTCGCGATCGAGCCGGTGGACGGCGAGCCCACCGACCTGCGTCACCGCCTGGTGTGGGGGCTCGCCCGGCTCGATCCCGACGATCGGAAGTTGCTGCTGCTCACGGTGGAGGGGTTCGACAGCGTCGAGATCGGCTCGATGTTGGGCGTGGGCTCCGGGGCCGTTCGGATGCGGCTGTCGCGCGCGCGAGAGCGCCTGCGGGCCGCGGTGGGAGGCGTGGATGCGTGACGTGGACCAGTGGTTGGCGGCGCTCGACGGACCACCCCCCCCGCCGCGGGCGCCGGACTGGCCGGCGGAGCGGTCGAGCCGGTGGAGGCCGTGGGCGATCGCGGGAGGGCTCGCGCTCGCCGCAGGGGTGGCGCTCGCGCTCGCGCTGCCCGAGCGGGGACCGCGGTCGCGGGGCGTGCCGTCGGAGCTGCCGGAGCTCGACCTGCGGATGGTCGCCGAGCGCGGCGGCGTCGCGGTGCGGGTGAGCGAGCCCCTGCACACCGGCGAGCGGGTGCTGTTCCGCGCCTCGGCCGACCGGCAGACCCGGGCCGAGCTGTGGGTCGAGGGGCCTCGCGGGCGCGAGCGGCTGACCGGGCTCACGGTCGACCCGACCCCGCGCGACGTGGGCGACGCCACCGGGCTGCTCGGCTATCGGTTCGACACGCCCGGCCGGTACGTGTTCCACTTGACCCCCGAGGGCGACACCTGCGGGGAGTGCCCAGCGCTGCCGGTGGAGGTCCGATGATCGCGGTCGCAGCAGCGTGGGCGGCGCCCCGCGGGGTCGAGTCGGGGGTGGCTGCCCCCGCCGGGCTCGACCGGGCGTACGCCTCGCGCCGGGTCGCGCTGGTGGTCGGGATCGACACCTACGTCGATCCTGCGCTGGGGAACCTGAGGTTCGCCGCCAAAGACGCCACCGATCTCGCGTCGGTGCTCCGAGACCCGAGCGTCGGCGGGTACGACGCGGTGTCGGTGGTCGCGGGCGAGGTGACCCGCGCCTCGTTCTGGACCGCGTTCCGCGCGCTCGCGTCGACGGTCCAACGCGACGACACGGTGGTGGTGTACGTCGCTGGGCACGGCACGCTCGACCTCGGCCCGGGCGGCACCGAGCTGTACCTGCTCGGCTCGGACAGCTGGCTCACCGACGCCGCCGGCGGGGGGATCCGGGTGCAGGAGCTGTCGGACGCGGTGGGGGCGCTGGGCGCGCGGCGGACCGCGCTGGTCCTCGACACCTGCTACTCGGGCGCCGGTCGGTCGGTGATCGCGCCGGCGGTGAAGCGGAAGCTCGACGGGTTGCGCGGCCCGGTGCCCGCCCCGCCGGCCCTCACGGTGAGCGAGTTCGCGGCGAACCTGTACGCGGCCCACGTGAACCAGCCGTCGATCGAGGACCCCGCGCTCGAGAACGGCGTGTACACCCACTTCCTGGTCGAGGCGCTCCGCGGCGCCGGCGACGTCGACTTCGACGGGCTGGTCGAGGTGATGGAGGCGCACGGGTACGCGCGCGACCACACGCTGGCGTACACCGGCGGGACCCAGGTCCCGTGGGCCGAGACCGTGTCGGTCGGGCGCGAGGCGCTGTTCCTCGCCGGGGACCCCGCCGAGCGCGCCCAGGCGGAGCACGCCCTGTTGGTCGGGCTCGAGGGGTTGCCCGCGGGCGCGTCGGTCACGGTGGACGGGGTGTCGCGCGGCGGCGGGCCGCTCCAGCCCGGGGCGCGCGCGCTCGAGGTGCGCGACGGCGACCGGGTGTTGCTGTCCGAGCGGGTGCAGGTGCGCGCCGGCGAGCGGGTCGACCTCGCCTCTCACCTCGCCCGGCGCGACGCGGCGTGGTTCGTGGTCCCCGGGGTGGCGGGCTCGCTCGACCCCGACTGGCTCGGCCCGGTGGGGCTGTCCCTCGCGGTGGCGGCGGCGCCGGCGTACCGCGGGGGCGTCCGCCCGGTGCTCGGGCTGTCGGCCACCACCTCCCGCGGGCCCGGGATGGCGGCCGGGACCGCCGCCGCGACCGGCGCGCTCACCGCGGCCCACGGCCCGCTCGAGCTCGGGCCGTCACTCGGGCTCGGGCTCGCCTGGCGCCTGCCCGACGACCCCGGGCCGCAGGGTTCGCTGCTCCTGGTCCCCGGGTTCGTGGCTCGGATCGGCGCCGGGCCGATCGGCGTGCAGCTCGACGCCGGGGCGCGGGTGTTCGTCGCCGACGCAGGGTGGGTCGCGCTCCCCACCGCCGGCGCCGGAATTTCGATCCGTCGTTGATCGGTCGGTGACACTCGGCCGAACGTGCCGGTACTGCCAGGTACAGGAGGCTCGAATGAACCGCTTCATCGCACTCACCGCCATCGTCTTCACCACCGGCTGCTACCCGATCGCCGCCACGACCAAGTCCACCGACGACACCGGCGTCGGGACCGGCGCGTGTGAGGAGCCGCTGCTGATCGACGGCGACTGCCGGATGGCGATGTGCCAGCTGTGTCCGCCGGACATCACGTCGTGCAGCACCTACACCGACCTGTCCGCCAACCTGTGCGCCGAGGGCACCCCGGACGAACCGGCCGGCGCCGGATGTTGCTACGCCCGCACCTGCACCCTGCCGGACAGCACGACGCTCGACGTGATCGACTGCTCGATGTGGTCGGGGATCGGCGACAGCGGCTACCAGGCGCCGGTGTTCCACGACATGACGGCGTTCGACCCCGCCACCGGCGAGCAGGTCGGCCGGTACACCAACGACTGGCAGGGGCAGTGCAGCACCAAGGTCGACGGACCCGGCGCCGACAACCTGATCGCCGGGGTCGACCTCACCCAGTGCACGTTCTGAGGTTCCGGGACGACGGCGCGGGCGCGCTCAGTTGAGGCGCTTCGGCGGGCCGAGCCCGAGGACCTCGCGCAGCGCCTTCCGCTCGCGCAGCGACAGCCCCGAGGCCGGCAGCAGCTGGTCCGGGTCGCCGCCCGCCACGATCTGCTTCACCAGGGCCAGCTCCTCCCGCGACAGGGTGACCGCGCCGAGCCGGTAGTCGACGAACGCCTCCCACGCCGCCGGGACCCACGCCTTCACCAGCTCGCCGATCACGTCGCCGTACACCCGGATCTCGTACTGGGCGTGTGGGTCCATCCGCAGCGACAGGAAGTGCAGCAGGTTGTGCAGGTCGATCTTCCAGTACCACTGCGTGTAGTACGCGAGCGTCAGGTCCATCCGGGCGAGCTCGCGCGCGAGCTGTGGCGCGTCGGGGTCGGCGGGCTCGCCGTCGCCGCGGTCGTTCAGCAGCTCGGTGTAGGTGTCGTACACCTGCGCCGCGTCGCGCCGCAGCAGCTCGAGCACCCGCGCCGACTGGGTAGGGGTGAGCGCGTCTCCCCTGCCCTGCCGGTTGTCCGACGACTGCGCCGCGAGCTGCGACGGATCCGGCAGGTAGAACTCGCGGTCGAGGATCGAGTACCGGGCGCTGTACTCGTTCACGTTCGCCGTGCGGTGGCGGATCCACTGGCGCGCCACGAAGATCGGCAGCTTCACGTGGAGCTTCAGCTCGCACATCTCGAACGGGGTGCTGTGCCGGTGCCGCATCAGGTACCGCACGAGCCCCCGATCGTCGCGCACCGAGCGGGTGCCCGCCCCGTACGACACCCGCGCGGCCTGCACGATCGCCGCGTCGTCGCCCATGTAGTCGACGACCCGCACGAACCCGTGGTCGAGCACCGGCACCGGCCGGTACAGGCGCTCCTCCAGCGCCGGCACCGTGGGGCGGCGGGTGGTGGTGGGTGGGGCGGCCAGCTGGGCCTGGAGCTCGGAGTCCCGGGGATCGTCGGACATCCGGCCCGTCTATCTCGCCACCTCGTACACCGTGTAGTGCACCGTGTGGTCGAGCGTGCGGCCGTACCGGAACGCGCGGAAGTGGAAGAACACCCTCGTGTCGAGCCGCTCTCCGAGCAACACCGGCTCCGCGCTCCCGCGGCCGGTGGCGTCGTCGAAGTTCGTGCACTCGATCCGCCAGCCCCCGTCGAGCGCGGTGGTGGCGACCGCGGGGCCCTCGATCGCCGGGTCGGACCGGAACACCAGGGTGACCTCGAGCACCTCCCACCGCAGGGTGAGCGGGTGCCCAGCGAACGTGGTCACCGTGCCGCTGTCGACCACCCGCGCCGGACCGGACTCGATCAGGGGCTCCTCCCAGCCCCACCGTACCAAACTCCCGCGCGCCTTGACGACGCCCGCGCGGACATCTACAGTTCTGGGGCTGTGTTCTCCTCTGTTCGTTTTATGGGAGACGGATCATGCCGAGTTTTGTGGGCGGGCGCGGCCAAGCGGTGGCCTCCGGGGGCAACAACCAGCAGATCACGATCGGGATCGTCACCGACAACGTCGACCCCGACGAGCTCGGCCGGATCGAGCTGAAGTTCCCGATCCTGGGAGACGCGAAGTCCCACTGGATCCGCCTCGGCACGCCGATGGCCGGCGAAAAGCGCGGGTTCTACGCGCTGCCGGAGAAGGACGACGAGGTGCTGGTCGCGTTCATGCAGGGTGACATCCGCACCGGCGTGATCGTGGGCCAGCTGTGGAACAAGGTCGACCTGCCGCCCACCGAGGCGAAAGATGGCCTGCCCGGTCCGTCGAAGACCGACACCGGCGCCTCGTGGTCGACCGAGGTGTTCACCGACGGCTCGAAGACGCTCGAGAAGAACGACCGGCGGTTCTGGCGCTCGCGTTCGGGCCACCTGTTCGTGTTCGACGACTCCGAGGGCAAGGAGACCGTCCAGGTGTGGGACAAGGAGCACAACCTGTCGGTGGTGCTCGACTCGGTGAAGAAGCTGATCACCATCGCGAACACCCAGGGCGACCTGCACATCCGCACGAAGCAGGACCTGTACTTCGAGGCCGGGCGCGACATCAAGATCAAGGCCGGGCAGAACCTGAAGGGCGAGACCGGCCAGACGATCGACTGGAAGGCCGGCACGAGCTTCAAGCACGAGTCCGGCACCGACTCGACGATGAAGTCGGGCACCGGGTTCTCGATCACCGGCGGCTCCGAGCTCAAGGGCACCTCCCCGTCGACCACGATGGAGGGCACGGGCAAGATGACCGTCACCGGCGGGATGACCGAGGTGAAGGGCACGTCGATGGTCAACGTGTCGGGCGGGATGATCAAGCTGAACTAGGCTACGTCTCCCGGCGAGGAGAACCGATGGCCAAGGGCAGCGAGCCGGTGCTCGCGTTTCTGCGCGGGCTGCTCGACAAGCGGGGGATGAACACCGCCGCGCTCGCCACGAAGTGCAATCTCCCGCGGGCGCGCGTGCGGAAGGTGCTCACCGGCGTAGAGCCGATGACCCTCGACGAGCTGCTCGCGATCTCGACCGCGCTCGAGGTGTCCCCGACCGACGTGGGGCTCGCCGCGACCGCCGAGGCCGAGGCCCAGGCCACCCCGGCGATCGCGGTGGCCGCGCCGGACGCCGAGGCCCCGGGACCCAAGGTGGACCCGTGGGGGAACCAGCCCGAGCAGCTCCTGCGGGTCGGGTTCGCGCTCGGGTGTGACCTGCTGTTCGTCACCGAGGTCGCCGCGCTCGACGGGTCGGGCGTGCCCGACGCGGTGTTGAAGCAGTACGCCCAAGGGCAGCTGCCGATCCGCCTCGACGCGGCGTTCCACTCGTACAACGCGCCCCGGTACACGCCCTACGGCGTGACGATGTCGCTGTCGTTCGACGCCGTGTACGAGTGCACGTTCCCGTGGGCCGCGATCAAGCAGGTGTCGTTCTTCCCCGCGGCGGTCGAGCCCGAGCCCGCCCCGGAGGCGCCGCCCAAGCCCGGCCGCCCCACCCTGCGCCTGGTGCAGTGACCCCGCGGGTCGCGATCGTGGGCGGAGGGTACGCCGGGGTGGCGCTCGCCGCCGCGCTGCGCGGCCGCGCCGAGGTCACGCTGATCGAGCGGCGCGACCGGTTCTACCACGCGGTCGCCGCGCTCCGGGCCGCGGCGGATCCGGCGTGGGTCGACCGGATCTTGATCCCGTACGACGCCGTCCCCGCCACGGTGGTGCACGACGAGGTGACCGCGCTGCACCCCGACGGGGTGACCCTCACCTCCGGGGCGGGCGTCGAGGCCGAGGTGTGGGTGCTGGCCACCGGCTCGTCGTACGCGTTCCCGGCGAAGACCGAGCTGCGCGGGCACGGCGACATCCGCGCGGCCCACGCCGCCCTGCACGCCCGAATCCGCGCGTCCCGCCGGGTGGTGGTGCTCGGCGGCGGGCCGGTCGGGGTCGAGCTCGCGGGCGAGCTCGCGACGCGGATCGCGGGCCTCGAGGTCCACCTGGTGGAGGCGGGCGACGCGCTGGTGTCGGGGCCGTACCACCCGGCGCTGCGGGTCGGGGTGCGGGCCGCGCTCGACCGGGTCGGGGTGCGCGTCCACACCGGGGTGCGCTGGGCGGCGCCCCCAGCCGACGGCGAGCGGGTCGAGCTCGGGGGTGAGTCGTTCACCGCCGACCTCGTGTTGCCGATGATCGGGGCCCGGCCGAGCCCGCTGCCCGCGCGGTCGGGGTTCCCGGTCGACGCGGCGGGTCGGGTCCAGGTCGGGCCGGACTTCAGCGTGCCGGGGTGGCCGCGGTGGTTCGCGATCGGCGACGCCACGGCGCTGCCCGAGCCGAAGGTGTCGACCCTCGCCGAGGCCCACGCCAAGTGCCTCGCGCACGGGATCGTCGCGCGCGCGAACGGCCGGGCCGCGCCGGCGTGGCGACCGCCCGCAGCCCACGCGCTGGTGGTACCGGTCGGCGACCGGGACGGCGCTGGGCAGCTCCCCGTGCTCGGCGGGGTGGTGGTCGGCGGCCTCCTCACCTCGTGGATCAAGGGCCGCAGCTTGTTCGTCGAGCGCCGCTGGCGAAAGCTCGGCCATCCCCGCCCGCCGTGGTAACCTTCCACCCCTCCGAGGAGGGTGGATGTGGTCCTGGCTCGCCGCTGCGTACGCCGAGTCGCCCGACGACCTCGACCGGTACCTCGCCGCCCGACTCGACGTGGTGGAGGCGCAGGTGAACACGGTGTACGCCCGCGCGTACGACCGGAAGTCCGGCAGGTTCTGGTTCGTCGTCGACCAGGACGGCACCCCGGTCGACGTGGTCGACTTCGCCACCCGGGTCGGTGACCCCGAGGTGGCGCGCCGGGTCCGCCGGGCCCGGCGGGGCGAGGCGATCGGCGGGATCGGGCTCGCGGTGGTGGGGATCGGGGTCGGCGTCGTCGGGTTGCCGTTCACCGCGCCGATCGGCGGGGCGGGCGTGCTCGTGGGCACCTGGCTCGCCGGGCGGAGCGCGACCCGACACCACCCGTCGGCGGCGTACACCGAGGCCGAGGCCACCGCGCTGGTGCAGACGTACAACCGCGAGCTGCGCGAGGAGCTGCTCCCGTAGTCAGCCGGCGGCGGCGGCGAGCACCGCCCACGGCCCGTGCGCGCGCACCCACCCGAGCTGCGCCTCGTCGCGCACCGCGAGCAGGCCCACGTACGCCAGCGCGTTCACCGGGATCCCGTCGACGTCGGCGTGTACCCGCGGCACGACCAACATCCAATCGTCGCTGCGCAGCAGGGAGTGCGGGCCGGGGTGATCGGGGTCGCGCCCGAGGTCGGCCAGCGCGCGGCGGTACGCGTCGAACGACGGGCGGTCCACCCGGTGCGGGATCGGCCAGCCGGCGACCTCCCCGGCGCGCGCCGCCCGGATCGCGGGCTCGAGCGGCAACGTCCCGAGCGAGGCCCGCCCGACCAGCTGGAGGTGGCGGTGCGCCTGGCTCGCCCCGGCCGCCCGCCCCCCGTTGTAGAAGCCGAGGCCCGGGATCTCGCCGAGGGCCCGGTCGAGCGCGTCCCAGTCGGCCCGGTCGACCGGCCCCTCCTGGTCGGCCCACGCCCGGGTGACGAGCAGCAGGTGATCGGGCAACACCGGGAACTTGTTCAGCAGCAGCGCGTGGTCCGGGGGCCAGTCCTCGACGTACAGCGAGTCGGTGTACGGGGGGGCGAACGGGTCGGCCGCCTGGTCTCGGGCGTGTGGCTTGTGCACCGACCCCTTGATCCGCCGCACGTCGAACACCACCCCGCTCTGCGCCACCGGGTGCAGGTCGGCCTGCAGCGGCAACAACACGCCGTCGGTGGAGGCCTGGTCGGCGGCGGCGCGGGCGCGCGCCAGCAGGTCGCTCACCGATCCGCCTCGAGGTACAGCTCACCGAGCTCGTCGCAGTACCCGTCGGGCTCGCCGGCGCAGAACCACCGGACCCGCCACACCGCGCGGAGCGGGTCGAGCGGGACCAGCGCGTCGACGAACCCCTCGCGCACGCCGGCCACCTCGATCAGCGACAGCGCCACCCCGAGGTCTTCGACCGACCGGGCCTCCAGCACGGTGAACGCCCGCGGCCCGTCGGCCTCGTCGAGCTCGAGCTCACCGGTCAGCAGCTGTTCGTCCTCGTCCCACTCGAACGACGCGGAGGCCGGGCGCGGCTCGTCGACCACCACCGCGCCGACCCACCGCCCCGCGAGCGCGGGCAACAGCGAGGGCACCTCCGGTTCGCCACATCCGACCAACCACACCATCCGCGCAGGCTACCACCGTCCGTCGTCGTCGTGCACGGTCGCGCGCACCACCCGCGCCGCGCCCGGCCCGGGCGTGATCGGCTGCCCACCCCACCGGGCGAACACGTAGGTGAACTCCGCCCCGAACAGCAGCACCTGGGCGATGTACTGGACGTACAGCAGCAGGCCGACCACCGCCGACGCGGCGCCGAACCCGCTCGCCACCCCCACGGTGCGCAGGTACGCCGCCACCAGGTGCTTGCCGAGCACGAACAGCACCGCCGACACCATCGCGCCCACCAGCACGTCGCGCCACCGGATCCGCGCGTCGGGCAGGGTCTTGTACACGATGGTCAACAGCAGCGCGACCACCGCCAACGTGGACAGCTCCTCGATCGCGCGCACCGCGAACCAGCTGCCGCCGACGGCCCCGGTGGCCCGGTCGGCGAGCGCGTGCAGCGTCATCGTGAGCCCGATCGAGAACAACATCAGCACGCCGCACGAGGCGATCGACGCGAACGCGAACAGCTTGCGCCGCAGCAGGTGCAGCGCCCCGGGGCCGCGCACGGCCCGCACGCCCCACATCATGTTCAGCGCGGACTGGAGCTGCGCGAACCCGCGGAGCGAGCTGTAGGTCGCCACCGCGATCCCGAGCCCGCTCGCGACGTACCCGCCGCGGATCTCGCCCCGGTTCACCCACACCCGCACGACCCGCGCGAGCTCGGGGGTCAACAGCGCGTCCATCTCGGAGCCGATGCGCTCCTGCGCGGCGGCGTCGCCGACGATCCACCCGACGACCATCGTCGCGAGCAGCACCATCGGCCCCGCGGCGAACAGCGAGTAGAACGCCAGCGCCGCTCCCTGGGTGGTGGCCCGGTCGTCGCGCCACTCGTGGAACGTCTCGACCAGCAGCGACCACACCGGGACCCCGCGGCCGCCGGCGGGCGCGTCGACGGGCGCGGGCAGGGTGGCGACCACGTCGGTCAGCCGACCGCGCGCGCGACGGCAGTGGGCGCACGACTCGACGTGTGCGCGCTCCTCGTCGGTCGGGTCGCGCGCGAGCAGCCGCGCTGGCTCGAGGTGCACGTCAGTCTCCGCCGCCGCCGCCGCACCCGCCGCCACAGGACGAGCCGCAGGACGAGCCGCCGCCGGAGTCGCCGCCCCCGGAGTCGCCGCTCGAGCCCACGTCGGACC
>JBEBJC010000217.1:0-10756 GCA_040080105.1 Myxococcota bacterium | reverse complement strand
GCGTCGCCAGCTGCTCGGGGCACGGGCACGGGCACGGGCACGGGCTGGGGAGGAGCCGTGGGGCGAGGCCGCTGCGCGGCCTACGCCCCACAGGCTCCCAGGTCAGTGCCCGTGGTGGCCGGCCACCCCGTGGGCGTGGCCGTGCTCCAGCTCCTCCGCCGTCGGGTCGCGCACCCCGAGCACCGCGACCTCGAACGTGAGCGCCCGACCCGCGAGCGGGTGATCGATGCCGATCCACACCTTGCTGCCGTGGACCTTCGTCACCCACACCTGCACCGGCTGGCCCGCCGAGTCGCGGATCTGCAGCGGCATCCCCTCGCGCAGCTCCATCTTGCGCGGGAACTCCCGCCGAGGGACCTCCTGCGGCGCCTTCCCGCTCTTCTCCCCGTAGCCGTCGGCCGCCGGGACCGTCACCGTCAACGACTCGCCCGCCGCCTTCCCGAGCAGCGCGCGCTCGAGGCCCGGGATGATGTTCTTGTGGCCGTGCAGGTACGCCAGCGGGTCGCGCCCGGCCGTGGTCTCGATGACCGCTCCGTCCTCGCCTTTCAGCGTGTAGTGAATGACGACGACCTTCCCGTCCGCGATCATGGAGACCCTCCGAGGGGCCCGTGTATCGTGGTCACGGCGGAAGCTCGAAGTGATCCCCCTTCGACACCAGCGCGCGCTGCTCGGGCGGCACCCCCCGCACCACCGCGCCCAGGTCGTCGAGCAGCCTCGGGGAGTCCGCCACCTTGTCGTGGTCGAGCACGTCCACGTACAGCTTGCTCGCGTCCACGAAGTCGAACCTCGGCTGCTCGAGCGCGGCGATCGTCTCCGGGCGACAGGTGCCGAGCCGGTCGTAGCCGCCGTGCACCGAGCGCGACACCGCGAGCGCCCGGTCGTCGGACGCGCAGTAGATGGTGACCCGCCCCGCGGTGGCCAGCGAGAGCTCCTGATACCGCCGCCCGAACGTCACCGCGTCGATGTCGGGGGCTGCGAACACCAGATCGTCGAACCCCCGCCCGACGGCGCCGCGGCGATCGAGGTCGACCAGGGCGTCCGACACCACCCGCGCGCCCATCGAGTGCGCGAGCACGTTCACCGGCGCGCCCGAGCCGTCGACCAGCTGCTCCAACACCTCGGCGAACGCGGTCGACGAGCGCGCCGCCGCGTTCTCGTCGTAGGTGTACTTCGCGCCGGCGAACCACTCCCCTCCCCGCGACGGCCAGGTGAACAACACCGGCACCACCGACGGCTCCAGGTCGTTCGCGATCTGGGCGGTGCGCCGCGCCGCGTAGTCGAACGAGTTGTTGTACCCGTGCACGTAGGTGAGCACCTCCGCCTCGGGCCCGGCGGCGAGCAAGGCGCCGTGCAGGGCGATCTGGAACCCCTCCTCGGTGAGCGGCCGGATGGCGCGGACCTCGAGCTCCCGCTCCATCAACCCCCGCGGGTGCCTCTCCGGGACGTACACGGTCGCCACCCCGTACGACAGTCGGTCCGCGTCGCGGGCCCCGAACCCGCGCGCGCTCGGGTCGCGGTTGGTCGCGAACAACACCTCGACCGTGGCGGCCGGAGCCTCCCACGCGTCGAGCCGGCGCGCGAGGTCCACCAGGCGGAACCGGGTGTCGACGAGCCCCCGCTCCGCCCGCGCGGCCTCCTTCGGGTCCTCCGCCGCCTCGAGCCGCTCCTGGGCCCGCTCGGTGCGCTCCGACCACCGCTCGGTCCGCCGCTCGAGCTTCTCCCGCTCCCCCGCGGGGTCCGCCCCCCACGCCGCGCTCGCGATCCATCCGACGATCATGGAAGGTTCGTACCTCGATCGGGGACGGCTGCGCTTTCGCGCGGTGTCAGCCGCCGGCCACACGGTGAGCCTCCGCAGGTGTTAGCGACCGGTACCGTGTCCGACATCGAACGACGCAAAGCAGAGCACCTCGACCTGTGCGCCACCGATCAGGTGGCGTTCCGCGACCGCACGACCCTGCTCGAGCAGGTCGGGCTGGTCCACGACGCGCTGCCCGAGCTGGCGCTGTCGGAGGTCGACCTGTCCACCCCGCTCGTGGGCAAGACGCTGCGGGCGCCGCTGGTGATCGCGGCGATGACCGGCGGCACCGACCGGGCCGACGCGGTGAACCGGGCCCTCGCGTCGGTGGCGGAGGAGCTCGGCCTCGGCTTCGGGTTCGGGTCGATGCGCCCGCTGCTCGAGCACGGCGTCACGGCCGGGTACCGGGTCCGCGACCTCGCGCCCACCGCGGTGATCCTCGGCAACGTCGGGGTGGTCCAGGCGCGCGGTCGGTCCACCGCCGAGCTCACCGCGCTCGTGACCCGCACCGGGTGTGACGCGCTGTGTGTGCACCTGAACCCGGCGATGGAGGTGATCCAGCCGGGCGGAGACGACGACTTCCGCGGCGGCCTGGACACGATCGCGCGCCTGGTGCGCGAGCTGCCGGTGCCGGTGGTGGTCAAGGAGACCGGGTGTGGCCTGTCGCGCGAGGTCGGCCGGCGGCTGGTGGACGCGGGCGTGCAGTGGGTCGACACCTCGGGCGCCGGCGGGACCAGCTGGGTCGGGGTGGAGACGCTGCGCGCCCGCGCCCGCACCCGGCGCTTGGGCGAGCTGTTCTGGGACTGGGGGATCCCCACCGCCGCCAGCGTGGCCCAGCTCGACGGGTTGCCGCTCGCCGCGATCGCCACCGGCGGGCTGAAGGACGGGCTCGACGTGGCGCGGGCGCTGGCGCTCGGGGCGCGCGCCGGAGGGATCGCGCGGCGGTTCCTGATGGCGTACAACGACGGTGGGCGCGACGGGGTGCGCGACGCCGCGGCCGAGGTGATCGACGAGGTCCGGGTGGCGTGCCTGCTCACCGGCAGCCGCACCCCGGCCGAGCTGGCCGGCCGCAGGGTGGTGCTCGGCGCCGAGCTCGCGCGGTGGGTGCCGGCGGGCGGTCCCCTCGCTACCCGCGCATCCACGTCCACAGGCGGCTGATCCACCCCTGCCTGCCCATCGCGTCGAACCGGGCCATCCACTCGTCGGCCACCGGGCCGTCCTCACCGCCGATCTCGTCGGCGATCCGCGCGACCTCGAGCGCACACGCGCGGGTGTCGGGGAACCGCCGATCCGGCGACGACGCGGTGCAGCGCAACACGAACGGGCGGAGCACGTCGGGCACGCCCTGCAGCGTGGGGTCGTCCTCGCCGACCATACACAGGAACCCCGGCCGGCGGGTGGTGAGCAAGAAGTACAACGTGGCGCCGACCCCGTAGATGTCGGCCCTCGGATCCGCGTTCGCAGCGTCGAGCGCCTGCTCGGGGGCCCGGTAGTTCGGCGTGCCCATCGACTGGTCGGTGCGGGTCCGGTACGGCACCCCCCCGTTGACGTGGCGGGCGAGCCCGAAGTCGGCCAGCAGCGCCCGGTCGTCGTCGCCGAGCATCACGTTGTGCGGCTTCACGTCGCGGTGCACCAGGCCGGCCTGGTGGACGGCCGACAGCCCCTCGAGCACCTGGAACGTCCAGTCCAGCGCCTGGAACGGCTCGATCGGCCCCTCGATCTTCACCCGGTCCCGCAGGCAGCCGCGCCGGTAGTACGGCATCACGTACCAGTACAGGATCCCGTCGTTGCCCGAGTCCAGCACCGGCACGAGCCGCGGGTGGCGCAGGCGCTTCATGTCCTGCGCCTCCGCGATGAACCGGACCGGCTGCTCCTTCTCCTTGGCCTCGCGGATCTTGAGCGCGCACTGCCGACCGGAGTGCAGGTCCTCCGCCAGGTACACGGTGCCGGAGCTGCCGGCTCCGACCTGCTTCCCGAGGCGGTACCGGTCCGCGATCGTGCGCGGTTCGGCGGCGATGGTCCGTGCTTCAGCCACGATTCGATCCTAGCCGATCCGGCGTGCGGCCCGCTGGCCGAGACACGGGTGAGAAACCGGACCCACGGCGAGGTGACACCTCACGCCCCCTTCGGCAGGGTGAAGCTGAACCGGGCGCCGCGGCCGGGGCTGCTGTTCAACGTGAGCCGCCCGCCGATCAACGCGCAGAACCGCTCCGAGATCGCGAGCCCGAGGCCAGTGCCGCCGTATCGGCGGGTGGTCGACGGATCGGCCTGCTCGAACGGCTGGAACGCCCGCACCTGCTGCTCGATCGACATCCCGATCCCCGAGTCGCCCACGGTGAACGAGACCCCGCTCCCGACGTCGACCACGTCGAGCTCGACCCACCCGCGGTCGGTGAACTTCACCCCGTTCGACAGCAGGTTCAGCAGGATCTGCGACAATTTCTGCGGGTCGGTGCGGAGCCGGCCGGCGCGCACGTGGAACCGCAGCTCGAGCCCCTTCCGATCCGCAGCGGGCGCGATGGTGGCGCGGAGCTCCTCCACCAGCTGCTCGAGTTCGACGACCGCCAGGTCTACCTTCATCTTGCCGGCCTCGACCTTCGACAAGTCGAGGATCTGGTTGATCAGGTCGAGCAGGTGCCGCCCGGCCAGGCGCACCCGCCCGAGCTCGGTCCGGCCGACGTCGTGCCCCAGGTCGTCCAGCGTCTCCTGCAGCAGCTCCGCGTACCCGATGATCGCGTTGAGCGGCGTGCGCAGCTCGTGGCTCATATTGGCCAGGAACGTCGACTTCGCCCGGCTCGCCTGAGTCGCGAGCCGCTCGGACGCCTCGAGCTGTCGGGTCACCGCCTGCAGCTCGGCGTTCTTCGCCGCGAGCTCTCCGTGAGACGCCTCCAGCCGCTTCACGATCGCGGCGTGCAGCAGGGCCGAGCCCTCCCGCTGATCCTCGAGCCGCCGCAGGTTCGCCTCGGCCCGGGTGAGCTTCTGCTGCAGGCGGCGGACCTGGCGCTCCAGCGACGCGCGATCGTCGGGAGAGTCGCTCATCGGTCACTCCCCGAGGAGAACGGCCACTACGGTCTCGTTGTGGAACCGGACCGGGCTGTCGGGTGAGATACGCGCGACCTCCCCGTAGGTGTAGAACCCGGCCAACGGCAGGTCCCGACCGGTGCGGGCCTGCAGGCGGTCGACCTCCTCCCGGGTGCGGGTGCCGAGCACCTGCTTGCGCGCCGCACACGAGAACACCAGCAGCGCCGAGGGCACCCCGTCGAACCGTTCCGCCGCCGCAGCCACGGCCTCGGCCGCGCCGCCGAGGATCGCGTCGCGGGTGGCCTCGGTGATCCGCACCGCGGTGCCGGTGGGGACGTCGCCGGTGAACACCAGCGCCCCGTCCGCCGCGAGCTGGATCGGGGCGCGGAGATAGAACTCGTCGGAGTCGGGCGGATCGTACACCGCGAACGGGTGCTCCGGGCTCGGCGCCTCGCGCTGGCCGAAGTAGTCGGCGAACCACGCGAGCGCCGGCTGGCCGTCGATCTCGCTCACCACCGACCCCTCCGAGCGGGTCACCCGGGCGCGCGGGCCCATCGGCTGCCAGCCCGACGCCACCCCGACCGCGACCCGCATCGGGCCGAAGAACCCGAGCAGCACCACCGCGTCGGTCAGCACGGCGTCGTCGCAGAACTGGTGGGTCTCGGTGAACTCCCACTGGTCGCCGGCCGTCCCGCCCACGACCGGGATCCCCGCCGGCACGTGGGCGTCGAGCGCGGTGACCACCGCCGACCCACTCACCCCGAGGCTCTCGGACAGCACCACCACCAGCGACGGCGTGCCGTGCCGCGCGAGGTCGGCCCACGCCCGGGCGACCGTGGTGCGCAGGCCCTTCGACAGCCCCACCGCCGACGCGGAGTGGGCGAGCAGGGTGTCGGACAGGAACAGCGTGACCACCACGCTGTCCTCGGCGAAGCACAACACCGACGAGCACTCGCCGTCGGTGGTGCACCCGATCAGCGGGATGCCCGGTAGCCGGGCCCGGATCGCCGCCACCGCCCCCGCGTGGTCGGTCGCCTTGCAGGTGTACACCGACACGGCGATCGGTCGCCCGCCCTGGACCTGGGACTCGACTTGGGCGAGCGCCTCGGCGACCGCCACGCCCGCCTCCGGCTCGTCGCTGTGCCCGACCGCGATGCGCATGACGAACCTCCGCATCCTCCTGATCGGATCCTCGGCGCCCGCGGGCGTCTCCCGCCCGTTACGCTGCGGCTCGATGCCGTGGTCCCGTGTGCTGGTGGCGCTCGTGTTGGCTGGCTGCACCGCCGTGCGCCGGCGGGCGGACGGCGATCTGGTGCACGATCTGGCGTTCGAGGGCAACGGCGGACCGCTGTCGGGCCACGACGACTACCACCTCCGCGGGCAGATCCAACAGGGCGAGGCCGGGTTCGGCCTGCTCACCTGGCCGCTCGTGTACACCGTCGACCCGGTCACCCTGGATCGCGAGCGGCTCGCGCGCGACGCGTACCGCCTCGAGGTGTGGTACGCGCACCACGGGTGGTTCGACGCCCGGGTCGCCGGGTGGGAGGTCCACACGATCCGCCGCGGCACCACGCGTCGGGCCTCGGTGGTCGACGTGACCGGGTTCGTCGAGCCGGGGCCCCAGTCGAAGGTGCGCGCGCTGTCGATCCGCGGCCTGCCGCCCGCGCTGGAGGCCGTCGGCAACGCGGTGCTCCGCCAAGCGCCGATCCGGGTCGGCGACCCGTACGACCTCGCGCTGATCGAGGAGACCCGCGCGGCCCTCGCGCTGAAGCTGGTGAACTACAGCCGCCCGTACGCCACGGTCGAGGTGACGGCGACGGCCGACCCCGCAGCGCAGGTGGTCGACGTGGCGCTCGTGGCCTCGCCAGGGATCATCGGCCGGTTCGGGGAGATCCGGGTGAGCGGCAACGAGGTGGTCGACGCCCAGTGGATCACCGACGCGCTGAACCTGGATCCCGGCGCGTCGTACTCGATGCAGGCGCTCCAGGACGCGCAGCGTCGGCTGTTCGGGCTGGGCACGTTCTCGCTCGCCACCGTCCGGTCGGACCTGTCGGACCCGACGCGGGCCAGCGTCCCGGTCGACGTCGACCTCACCGAGTCGAGGTTCCGCACGTTCCGGGTCGGCGGCGGGTTCGACTACGACGGCTACGTCCCGGTGATCCGCGCGTCCACCCGCCTGTCGCACGTCAACCTGTTCGGGCGGATGATCAAGGGGGAGATCACGGGCGAGGTCGGGTACGCGTTCGATCTGTCCGAGGAAGGCGCGGCGATCGGCGGCGGGCAGGCGACGTGGGGCGCGGCGGTGTCCCTCGTGTACCCGCGGCTGTTCGGCCCGCGGGCCTCCCTGTCGCTGACCGCCGACATGGAGCAGGACGTGTACGTGGGCCTGTGGGCGTACCGTCGGCCGGCGGTCGACCTCGCGGTGACCTACCGGTTCAGCGACCAGGTCCAGCTGCGGGTCGGCCCGCACTTCGAGGACTACGTGTTCCTCGACGACTACGGCGACCGGATCGCGCAGGCGCAGGACCAGCTGTTCGGGCTGCAGGGCTCGCAGGACTTCGAGTACCGGCTCAGCGCGCTCGACCAGCTGTTCACCGTGGACTGGCGCGACGACCCGCTGAGCCCGAGCCGCGGCACGTACTGGACGCTGGCCGCCCGCGAGGCGGCCCCGATCTCGGACCTCGGGTACGGCTTCGTGCGGGGGAGCGCGGAGGTGCGCGGGTTCGTGCCGGTCCGCGCCAGGGACCGCTCGAGCGTGTACCCGGTGGTGCTCGCGGGGCGGGCGGCGGTCACCGCGATCGCTCCGTACGGCGACACCGAGACCATCCCGCTGCCCGAGCGCGCGTTCCTCGGCGGACCGAACAGCCTGCGCGGGTTCCGCCCGAAGCAGGTGGGCGGGTACCGCCCGTTCTGCGTGTACTCCGCCCAGGACGACGGCACGGAGGCGCTGGTGCGGTACAACGTGCCCCAAGGCGCCACCAACGCGGCGGAGGTCGGCACCGAGCTGCGGTACGACTGGATCTACGGGGTGACCGTCGCGTGGTTCGCCGAAGGCGGGTACCTGTCGAACCGCCCGATCCCCACCGCCGCCGACCTCCGGGGCTCGGTCGGCACCGGGATCCGGTACCGCACCCCGGTCGGCCCGGTGCGGCTCGACGTGTCGGTGCGACCCACGTTCCCCGAAGACACCGAGGCGCCGAACTACGTGGGTTGTCGGCTCGAGGACCAGACGCCGCGGGTGTACGACCTGCTGTCGATGGTGCCCGCGTGGCGCGGCGAGGCCCACCCCGGCTTCGCGGTCGTGTTCTTCCTCACCCTCGGCGAGGCGTTCTGACGAGAACTCCGGGACCCCGCGTCGGGTCGCGCACCCCCGCGCCACCGACGCGAAGTCCCGGGCCGCTTCTCGTGCAGCGAGCGGAACCTACCCTCCCCTGCCGGGGGCCTGCGCAACACCCTGTCTCTGGATCGGGGGCCCGGTCACGGGACGGCGGCCGGGACCCGCCTCGGATACGCTCTATCGGTGGTCGGACACCGGTCTCACAGGTCGCGCGCTCCGCTCCGGAGTCGCCTCGCGCTCGGCGGGGCTGGGCTCGTGTGCGCGCTGGCGCTGCTCGGCGGGTCCCGCGCGGCCGAGCACGCCGTTCGCCTCGGCCTCGAGCAGCTCGGATCGCGGGCCACCGAACGAGGGGCGCTCGAGCTCGGGGACCTGACCTACGGCGTGCGCGGGTTCCGCGTCGAGCGGTTGGCCCTGCGCGACGCCGACGGCCGCGCCCTCGTCGTGGCCGACCGGCTGATCGCCGACTGGACGCTCGGGCGCCTGCTGCACGGCGAGCTCCGCATCCCCCACCTGCGGCTCGAGGGGCTCGGGGTCGACCTGACCACCCAGTCGGACGGCGTGACCGACCTGCAGCGCCTCCTCGGCGGTCCGAGGGCCGGGAGCGGGTCGTTCCGGCTCCCGATCGCGCTGTCCCTGCCCGACGTGCAGCTGGTGGGCGCCCACGCGACGCTGCGGTCGGCCGACGGCGACGTGATCACCCTCACCGACGGCGCGGTGTCCGGGGGGATCGAGGGGCGCGGCGCCCGGCTCGCGGTGTCCGACCTGGAAGGACGGTTCACGTTCACCGGCGCCCACGGCTCGGTCGGGGCGGAGCTCGGCGGCGACCTGGTGTACGACGATCCGATCGGGCTCACGGTGGCCGACCTGCGAGCGGAGATCCCCGGGGGGATCGTGGTGGCGAACGGCACGTTCGGCGCGGACGTGTCACTCGGCGTGCGGGTCGACACGCTCGACGGGGCGGCCCTCGCGCCGTTCGTGGGGGAGCGCGGCCTCGGGGGCCGCTGGCTCGGCGCGGCGGCGATGCACGGCACGGGCCGCCAGTTCGAGCTGTCCGCGTCGATGCGGTCCGCCGAGGAGGACGCGGGCAGCGTGGTCCTCGCGGGGCAGGTCGACCGAACCGGCGCCGTCACCCGGTGGGACGCGGACGCCACCGTGTCTCACCTCCGGGTGGAGCGCCTGTACACCCCGCTGTCCCAGGGGGTCGAGGTCGACGGGCAGCTCGAGCTGCACGGCTCGGGCCTCGCGCTCGCGACCGCCACCGCGGACGGCCGGTTCGTGGGCGGGCGGCAGGTGTGGTACGGCGAGACGGTCGACGCCGTCGACGCGACCCTGTCGCTCGCCGGCGGGGTGATCCACGTCACCGACGCCTCGCTGGACGGCATCGTGGGCGCCCTCGCGGTGAGCGGCGACGTAGACCTGACCGGCGGGTCGATCGCGCTCGACGTGAGCGGCCGCCTGTCGCCCGAGCGGCTCGCCGCGCGCGGGGTCGAGGGGCTCACCGGCGACGGTACGGTCGAGGCGCAGATCACCGCCGACACCCGGGCGAGCCCGCTGGTGGTCACGGTCGACGGCGTCGTCACCTACGCGCCGTTCCGGTACCCGAACGTCGAGCTGGCTCGGTTGAGCGCCCCGTTCCACGCGGTCGCGATCGAAGGGAGGGTCGACGGGACTGCCGACGTGCGCGGGACCGGCCTGACCGCGCTCGGGGTGACCGGCGCTGGGCTGACCGGCGACGGCGTCCGGTTCGCCGTGCGCGACGACCGGGTCACCGCCGCCGGGCCGGTGGTGCTGGAGCAGCTGGCGTACGGCGACCTCGCCACCGTCGCGCTGGCGGAGGCCTCGTTCACGTTCGAGTCGCGCGACGACCACGTGGCGATCGACGCGGTGGCGGCGCTGTCCTCGTGGACCACCGCGGGCCTGCCCGGCACCGACGGCTCACTAGGCGTCGAGGTGCGCGACGATCGGACCACGTTCGCGGTCGCGCTGGACGACTCGGCGGGCGGCCGGTCGCGGCGGGCGCTCGACACCACCGGCCGGTTCGACGCCGCGTCGGCGGCGCTGGCGCTCGACACGCTGGAGTGGTCCCCCAGCCCGCGCGCGACGTGGAAGCTCGCGGGGCCCGCCGAGATGACGGTCACCGACGGGGGCGTCGCCGACGCGGAGCTCGCGCTGTCCTCGACGCTGGGCGAGGTGTCGCTGCGCGGGAGGATCGGGTCGGAGGGCCCGCTCGACGCCCGGATCGGCGTGCGCGCCCTGTCGCTCGACCACCTGGCCGAGCTGTGGCCTGAGACGTTCGACGGGCTCGCGGGCCAGCTCGATCTCGACCTCGAGCTGTCCGGCGACGCGGCCGACCCGTCCGGCGAGGCCCAGGTCTCGGTCGCTGGGCTGTTCGTCGACGGACAGGTCCGGTGGCTCGATCTGGCCGGCCCGGTCGTGTTCGGAGGCGGCGTCGTGTCGCCGGCGCTCGCGTTGTCGGTCGCCGGAGACCCGCTCGGGCACCTCCGGGGCGAGATCCCCATCACCGGGCGGGCGGTGGACCCGGATCGGCCCGCCGCCCTCACCCTCGCGCTCACGCCCGGAGCCCTCGATCGGCTCACCCACCT
>JBEBJC010001266.1:0-2279 GCA_040080105.1 Myxococcota bacterium | reverse complement strand
GCCGAGGGCCGATCCGCGGGTCGGGCTGTCGTTGTCGCTCGCGGTCGGCGGGTTCGCGGTGATCCTCGACCAGCCCGCGTCGCTGCTGGCGCTCGCCGCGGCCTCGGTCGTCGGGCTCGCCGCGGCGCCGATCCCCGCGCGTCGGCGGGCGGCGGTGCTCGGCGCCGCGGCGCTGGTGATGGCGTCGACCGCGTGGACCCAGGGCCTGTTCTACGCCGGCGTGCCGCGCACCGAGGCGTGGGCGGTGGGGCCGCTGGTGTGGTGGCGCGAGGGCCTGACCCACGGCGCGGTGCAATCGCTGCGGCTCGTGGCCACCGGGATCGCCGGGCTCGCGGTCGCGCTGTCGACCCCGGTCGATCGGCTGTTCGCGGGGTTGGTGGCGCTCGCGGTGCCCCACGGCGCGGCGTTCCTCGCGGTCACCGCGCTGCGGTTCGTGCCGGTGGTGGGCGAGGAGTGGGCCACCGTGCGGTTCGCGCGCGCGCGCCGCGGCCGCCCGCTGCTCCGGCGCGCCCCGTGGGACGTGTTGCGGCAGGAGATGGGGATGTTGGCGCCGCTCCTCGCGCGCACGATCCGGCGGTCGCGGGTGCTGGCGGAGTCGCTCGAGCTGCGCGGGTTCGATCCCGGGCGGCCCCGGCGGGCGCGGGCGCCGCTGCGGGCGTCGACCGGGGAGCGGCTCGCGGTGGGCGCGACGGGGCTCGTCCTGGCCACGCTGGCGCTGGCGGCGGCCCTCACCGCGTCGTACACCCACGGCGGGTGGTGGTCGCCCGCGCTGCGCCCGCTGTACGGGTGGGTGCGCGCGTGGTTGTGACCTGGGGCGCCGCGTGGGCCGGCGACGGCGAGGTGGTGGTCGAAGGGGACGCCCTGCCGGTCGACGCCGGCTCGCCCAGGTCACGGTGATCGAGGTGGCCGACCTGCCGGTGTCCGCCGAGCTCGCCGACGCGATCGAGCGCGCGCCCGGGGTGGTGGTACGCCGGCTCGGCGGGGTAGGGGACCTCGCGCAGGTCGGCATCCGCGGGGCGAGCGCCCGCCAGTCCGAGATCCTGCTCGACGGTCTGCCGCTCAACCCCGAGGGCGGCTCGGCGGTGAACCTCGCCGAGTGGCCGGTGCGCGCGTTCGAGCGGGTCGAGGTGTACCGCGGCGCGGCGCCGGCGCTGCTCGGCACCACCGCGCTGGGCGGCGCGGTCGCGCTGATCCCGTCGACCGGGCCCGTGTCCGAGCTCACGCTCGCCGGCGGGTCGTACGGCACCCGCCGCGCCACCGCGACCGCCGGGGTCGACACCGGGGCGGGGTACGTGCTGGCGAACGTGGACGGGCTGTGGACCGACGGCGCGTTCCGGTACTGGGACGACCGAGGCACCGCGTTCAACCTGGACGACGATCGGGTCGCGGTGCGCGGGAACAACGACACGGCCCAGGGCTCGGGTCTGGTCGAGCTCCGCGGCCGGGGCGGGCCGGTCGAGTGGGTCGGGCTGTACGCCGGGCTGACCCGCGACGAGGGCGTGCCCGGGTTCACCTTCGCGCCGAGCCCGACCGTGCGGTACCACGTGACCCGGCACCTCGCCGGGGCGCGGTTCGCCGCGCCGGTCGGCGGGCTCGAGCTCGGCGGGCGGGGGTTCGCGCTCGCGCGGGCCGAGGCGCTGTCCGACCCGCTGGGCGAGATCGGGGTCGGCGCGCAGCAGACCGACGACCACTCCACCTCGCTCGGCTCCGACCTGACCGCGCGCGCCCCGGTGGCGGTGTGGGCCCGGCTCGATCTCGGCGTCGGCGCCCGGGTGGACCGGTTCCGCTCGGCGGGTGACGGCGAGCGGCGACGGTGGATCGGCAAGGCCGTGCTCGCCGCCCCGCTCGGCCGGCCGGCCCGCGGGATCGAGCCGATGGTGCAGCTGCTCGCGGTGTCGGGCCAGCCGGCGCGGGTGCTGCCGCGGCTCGGCGCCACCACCCGCACCGGCGCGGTCGGCTGGCGCGCGAACGTCGGCGGGTTCGCCCGCCCGCCGGACCTGGTCGAGCTGTACGGCGACCGGGGGGCGCTGGTCGGCAACCCGGACCTGCGGGCCGAGCGCGGCGTACAGGCCGATCTCGGGGGGCGAGCCGGCGGGTTCGACGCGGTCGGGTTCGTGGCGGGGTACCGCGACCTGATCGCGTGGACCGTGGGCGCGCAGGGGGTGGCCCGCCCGGAGAACGTCGACCGCGCCGACGTGTTCGGGGTGGAGCTCGCGGTCGACCGCTCGGCCGGCCGGTGGCGGTTCGGCGGCTCGGCCACCGCCACCCGCGCGGTCGAT
>JBEBJC010000216.1:0-10770 GCA_040080105.1 Myxococcota bacterium | reverse complement strand
CACCGAGCTGCTCGCGCGGGCGGGCGGGGTGAACCCGTGGGGCGCGCGCGACGTTCGCTCCACCCCGGTGAGCGCCGACGAGGTCGCCGACGCCCACCCCGACGTGGCGGTGATCTCGTGGTGCGGCGTGCCGCTCGCCCGGTACCGGGTGGACGTGGTCGCCCGCCGGCCCGGGTGGGAGCAGGTCCCCGCGGTGCGCGCAGGGCGGATCGTCCCGATCACCGAGGCCTTCCTCGGCCGCCCCGGACCTCGCCTCGCCGACGGGTACCGCGCGCTGTGTCGGGCCATCGACGCCGCGATATCCGGGGAGCGGTGAGGTGCGGGATGGATCGTCCGGAAGCCCCGGTCGACGCGCGGTATAGCATCGACGCGTTCGTCCGAGCCGGTAGGTTCGGGGATTTATGGCGGGGAACCCCGAAAGAGGGTGGTCCGACGGTGTTGATCAAGCTGCTCCGGCCGGAGCTGTTCGCCGACGGGGAGGCGATCCGTCGGTTCCAGCGCGAGGTGCGGCTGCAGATGGCGTTCGAGCACCCGTACCTGCTGCCGGTGCTCGACCACGGCACCACCCCGAGCGGCGACCCGTACCTGGTGCTCGCCGACCGCGACGGGCAGCTGCTGTCCGAGGTCGCGCGGCGCCCGCTGCCGGTGGACCGGGTGCGGCGGATCGGGGCGCAGATCGCGCGGGTGCTCGCGGCGGCAGCGGCGCGGGGGATCGTGCACCGCGGGCTCGCTCCGGACGTGATCCTGTTGTCCGCCGACGACGACGTGTCGGTGCTCGACTTCGGGCTCGCGATCGTGTTCCGGGCCGACCAGGACGAGCCCCGCCTCACCGCACACGGCCAGCGGATCGGGTCGCCGGCGTACATGGCCCCCGAGTACGTCGAGGCGTTCCAGAGTGACGCCCGCACCGACCTGTACGCGCTCGGGGTGTTGTTGTACGAGTTGTTGACCGGCGATCCGCCGTTCGTCGGACCCGCGATGGACGTGCTCGACGCGCACGTACACCAGACGCCCGATCCGCCGTCGCGCGCGGTCGCCGGGGTCCCGGACTGGCTCGACCAGCTGGTGTGCGCGTTGTTGTCGAAAGATCCGACCCACCGCCCGGACGGGACGGCGGTCGCGCGGACGTTGGTGGCGGGCGTGTGGCCCCCTCCGACGGAGCCCACCGGCCCGATCGCGAACAAGGCACCAGTACCCGAGTGACCTCGGACGAACCCGCCGTGGTAGCGTCGGCGCCATGTTTCGACTGCTGTGGTGGTTCGGGTCGTTCGCGTACGCAGGCGCTGAGGCCGAGGAGGCGGAGGTCGAGTTCCAGCTCGGCCTGAGCGCGTACACGGCCGGGGACTTCGACCTAGCGTTGTCGAGGTTCCTGGCGTCGAACCGGCTCGCGCCGAACCCCGCGGTCGCGTACAACATCGCCCGCTGCTACGCCAAGACCGAGCGGTACGCGGAGTCGTACCGGTGGTACACGGTCGCGGCCCAATCGCTGGACACCGAGGAGGGGCAGCGCGCGATCCAGTCCGGCCTCGAGGCGATCGTGCCGCGGGTGGTGGTGTTCGACCTGGTGACCGAGCCCCCCGGGGCCGACGTGTACGTGGACAGCAAGGACTACGGCGTGGTCGGCACCACGCCGCTCCGCCTCGCGCTCGCGCCGACCGACGCCAGTCGGACGTTCGTGTTCGCGCTCGAGGGGCACGAGGAGGTGGTGATCGCCGACGTGCGCGGCGAGCGCGGCCAGCTCGCCCCGGTGCGGGCCACCCTGAAGCCGGTGGTGGGCAAGGTCGCGATCCGGGGCGCCGAGGGCGGCGAGGTGCACCTCGGCACCCCGAGCGGGCCGGTGGTGTGCACCGCCCCGTGTGACGCCGAGCTGCCCCCCGGGAACCGGATCTTGTACGTGCGGCGGCCCGGGTACCGCGACTCGGTGCTCCAGCTCGACGTCACCGCGAACGAGACGACCGAGGCGTCGGTCGAGCTCGTGCCGAACACCGGCTCGCTGTTGGTCCAGGCGAGCGAGCGCGGCGCGCTGGTGCAGATCGACGGCGTCGCCGCCGGGTTCACCCCCACGGTGGTGCAGAACGTGCCGGTCGGTGAGCGGGTGGTGCGGGTGGTCCGCCCCGGGTTCGAGCCGTTCGAGCAGGTGGTGACGGTCGAGACCGACCGCCAGGTCGAGCTTCCGCCGATCGCGCTGCTGCCGTCGGACGAGATCACCGCGGTGAGCCGGCGGGCCGAGCAGGCCGCGCTGTCGCCGTCGTCGGTCACGGTGATCACCCGGGCCGAGCTGGAGGCGTTCCGGTACCCCACCCTGTACGAGGCGCTGCGCGGGGTGCGCGGGTTCGCGATGACCCAGGACTCGGTGTACGGCATCGCCACCGTGCGCGGGTTCGGGCAGCAGAACGACTTCAACAACAAGCTGCTGGTGCTGTCCGACGGCACCGTGATGAACGACAACTACGGCGGCGCCTCGTTCCTCACCTACGACGGGATGGTCGACACCGACCTGGTCGAGCAGCTGGAGGTGGTGCGCGGGCCGGGGTCGGTGCTGTACGGCGCCGGCGCGGTGGCCGGCGTGCTGAACATCGTGGGCGCGCCGCGCACCGCGGCCGAGGGCGCCACCGTGCGGGTCGGCGGGTACGACCGGGCGTTCTTCGGCACCGGGCGGGTGCACGAGCAGCTGTCCGACCAGTTCGGGTTCCGCGCCGAGCTGTCCGGCGCAGCGTCGCAGGGCCGGTCCGAGACGATCGACCCGAAGGGAGACCCGCCTCCGATCTCGGTGTCGGGGGTGGAGCGGTTCGAGGGCTACACCACCGCCGGCCGGCTGTGGATGGGGAAGGCCACCACGGCCCAGTGGTTCTACACGATGCGCAAGCAGTACATCCCGACCGGCGCGTACACCGTGAACTACGGCGACTCGAACGACAGCTGGTGGAACGACCGGCGCGGGATGGTCGAGCTGCGGGTCGAGCCGAAGCTGACCGAGGCCACCTCGCTGTTCACCCGGGCGTTCGGGACCTACTCGTGGTTCGACGGCTCGTACCCGTTCGTCGACTACCTGCTGTTCGAGAAGTTCAGCGGGGCGAACGGCGGGGCGGAGACCCGGCTGATCACCGAGCCGTCGCGGGCGGTGCGGCTCCAGCTCGGCGCGCGCGGGACCGTGAGCCCGGTGTTGTCGATGACCGGCGACTACCTGCCCGAGGTCGGGGCCGACGAGCGGTACCTCGACGAGTCCGACCTGATCTGGACCGCGTCCGCGTTCGGGGTGCTCGATCTGCAGCCGGTGCAGGCGGTCGCGCTGTCACTCGGGGTGCGCGGGGACTACTGGTCGACCTTCGGGTTCGCGCCGTCGCCGCGGCTCGCGGCGGTGCTCCAGCCCACCGATCGCGACGTGATCAAGCTGCTGGTCGGCCGCGCGTTCCGGGCGCCGTCGTTCTTCGAGATCGCGTACAACTCGCCCGGGGTCCAGGCGCGGTCGGACTACGCCGGGGCGGTGCTCCAGCCCGAGGTGGTGTGGTCGGGCGAGGCCGAGGTCACCCACCGGTTCGGCCCGCTGTGGACGGTGCTGGTGGCGGGACACGGCAGCCAAGCGGACCAGCTGATCGAGACGCTGCCCACGGTCGGGGTCGACGAGCGGTTCGTGACCGGGAACTCGGACCTGCAGATCCGGACGGTCGGCACCGACGTGGAGGTCCGCCGGGCGTTCCAGGCGGGGATCCTGGCGAGCGCTTTCTACAGCTGGCTCGACGCCCGGTACGACGACGGCGAGGCGGTGCCGAACGCGCCCCAACACCACGCGGCGTTCAAGGTGGTGTTCCCGATCTCGGCCCCCGAGCTCCGGATCGCGCTGCGGGCGAACCTGGAGGGCACCCGCCGGATCAACCTGGTGAGCGAGGAGCGGACCGATCTGGCGCTGGTGGCCGACCTGGTGCTGTCGGGTGAGGCGCCCGAGCTGGGCCTCGACTACGCGGTCGGGATGTACAACGTGCTCGACATGGACTACGAGCAGCCGCTGACCGACACCTTCCCGCTGCGGACCATGCCGCAGCCCGGCCGGTCGGCGATGTTCAACCTCACCAAGCGGTTCTGACCTACTACGGCGCTGCGGGGCGCCCGGTGCGCGCGTCGAACAGGTCGTCCGGGCCGGCGGCGGGCGGAGGCCTCGGCCGGGGCGCCGACGGCGCGGGGCGAACCGGCGCCGGGGCGGCGACGGCCTCGGGCTCGAGCGACGCGATCAACGCCGCCACGTCGGGGTTCCCGGGGCGCTCCACCGCCAACGCGCGCGCCGCCGCGAGCGCGCCCGCCGGGTCGACCGCGCGCTGGTCGCCGATCCGAGCGATCCGCGCCGCGAGCACCCGCGCGTCGAGGGCGTGCAGGCGCTCGAGCTCCTCCGGGGTCAGCGGGGCGCTGGCGAGGGTGGTCACCGCCGCCGCCGCCTCGTCGACCTTGCCCATCGACAGCGCCACCTCGGCCCGCTCGAGCACCCCCGACTGCGGGGCCTCCGGCGTAGCCCGCAACGGCATCAACACGAGGGTGATCGCGAGCACCAGCACGAGCGCGAACGCCGCGACCGACAGGCCGAGCGCGAGCACCATGAACGGCAACAGGTTCCGCTGCGGGGCCGAGTCTTGGGTCTGCAGCGTGCCGAACCCCGACGACAGCTCGTTGCGCATCAGCGCGACCGTGAGGTCCTCCGACCGCCACTCCGCCGGCCCTTGGGGGAACAGGTCGGCGATCCGGTCGGCGACCTCCTCCGGCCCCATCCGCGCGCCGTGTCGCTCGAGCCACCGTTCGAGCGCGTGCTTCAGGTCGAGCCCCGACTGCCACCGCTGCGCCGGGTCGCGCGCGATCGCCCTCGCCACGATCTGCGCGAGCTCCGCGGGGATCTCGGAGGGGGACTGCCCGGGCCGGCCGAGCGCGGCGAGGCGCTCCTCCGACGGCCCCGCGACCCCGGTGCTCACCGAGTACAAGCAGATCCCGAGCGCGTACAGGTCGGACTGGTGGGTGGCGACCCCGCGGTGCAGGACCTCGGGCGCCATGTACCGCACCCGACCCTTGAGCATCCCGACCTCGGTCTCGGTCTCCCGACCGTCGAACCGGGCCACCCCGAAGTCGATCAGCTTCGGCACGCCCTGGCGGGACACCACGATGTTCGACAGCGACACGTCGCGGTGCACGACGTTCAGCCGGTGCCCCGCGGGATCGAGCAGGTGGTACACCCAGTGCAGCGCCCCGGCCACGTCCGCCAGCACCCGCACTCCGAACGACACGTCGATGTGGCGGCGGGCGGCCTGGCGCCCCATCACCTGGTACAGGGTGGGCCCGTCGACGAACTCCTGCACCTGGAACGGCACCCCGTTCACGTCGCCGAGCTCGACCACCTTACACAGGTTCGGGTGGTCGAACTGCGCGCCGATCCGCGCTTCGTCGACGAACATCGTGATGTACTGCGGGTCGCGGCAGCTCGACTTCAGCGTCTTGAGCACCAGCGGGGTGGTGAACCCCCGGACGCCGTGGTTGCGGCACAGCCAGGTGACGGCCATGCCGCCTTCACCCAGCCGCGCCTCCACGGTGTAGCGCCCGATCTGCAGCTTCGACTGCCCGTCGGGCGTCGTCGACACCTGACCGTTCACGTGCCTCCTCCGAATGACCGAACCAGCAGCCGCCGCGCGCGGAGCGACAACATACCGCCGATTCGGTAGGACCGCCCGGGTACGTAAGTACTACCCTGGGTGTTCGGTCGAGCCCGATCGGCCAGAGCAGCCGATCGGGGCCGGACCGCGCCCGCCTCAGAACGTGTCGAACCAGTCCCGGGCGGCCGGGAGCACCTCGTGCCAGGTGTTCAGGTGGTCGAGCCCGAACCAGTCGACGAGCTCCACGTCGTTGCACGCGGCCAACGCGTCGGCCGAGGCGACGCCGAGATCGTACGGCACCTCCCCGTCGTCGACCGAGTGGTACATCCGGATCGGCGCCGACGAGCACAGATCGTCGACCCGATTCTCCGCCAGGTGGGTGCGGAAGTCGGCGGCCGGGTCCTGCGCCGCGGCGTAGAACTCGGGGGTCATCAGCTCGGCGGCGCTGCCCGGGAGCGCCAGGGCCACGTCGGCGAACAGCAGCGACATGTCGTACAGGCCGTCGATCGTGGTGTCGTACGGCGCGACGTACGCCTCGGCCGGGTCGGCGTACAGGTCGTACACATCGTCGTACGACACGGACAGGTCGCCGGTGTACAGCTGGAGGTAGCTGTTGTCGACCTGGTCGAGCAGCCAATCGAACCACGCCTCGGGGTCACCGACCGCGCCGACCACCGCGGTCGCCTCGAACGTGTAGCCTTCGGCCTCCGCGGCCTCGGCGAACGCCAGGGCGGTGTGGCCGCCCTGCGAGAAGCCCATGTTGAACAGGCGCCCGTCGGCCTTCAACGTGTACGGCCACCAGCTCTCCATCGCGCGGACCAGGTCGAGGGTCGAGGCGGCCTCGGTCTCGGCGTGGAAGTACCGGTGTCGCGGCGCCTCACTCGAGCCGAACCCGGTGAGGTCGGGCGCGAGGTACAGGTAGCCGGCGCCCGCGAACACCACCATCGGGGTGGGACCGTCGAACACCTCGTCGACGTTCGGGTTGCTCGGGGTGTCGACCCGGGTCACCGACGTGCCGTGGGAGTACACCACGGTGGGCGCGGTCCAGAACGTGCGGGGCGACGCGAGCATCCCCGACGCGAGGATCGGCGACCCGTCGAAGTCGACGGTGCAGTACTCGACCACGAAGGTGTCGACCCCGTTCTCGATGCCAGGCTCGACGGTGTCGTCGATGTACCCGAGCGCCATGAACCCGTTGAGCCACGAGTCCCAGTACTTCTCGAGCTTCTTCTTGCTCGGATACGACGCCACGAACTGAACGGAGACGAGCTCCCCGCGCGAGCCCTCCTCGCAGACCGGCCCCGCCGGTGGCTCCTCGGAGGACGAGTCGTCGTCGTCACATCGGAGCGCGCGATCGCGGTCCGCCATGTCCACGAGCGGATCGGAGCCGCCCCCACATCCCGCGAGCCACAGCAACGCCACGGAACTCACCACGGTGGACCTCCTGTCTGCCGAGTGAGATTGTAGGCCGACCGGTTCACGCCCGCGGGTACATCGGGCCTGAAACCGCGACGATGGGGTCCACGGCTCGATCTGCGCGGAGCCGGACTCCGCGCCGTACCCGGGGGATCGAGTGCAGTGTCAACCGCCGGTCAACGACCGTGCGCGGATTGCCCAGTCGTGCGAACCTTGCTCGATCACTCCGCGGCGGGGCTCTCCGCCGCCGGGGCCGGCCCCGTCGACGCCGTGCGCCACAGCGCGACCTTCTCCGCCAACACCCGCCGGGCGACCGGGGGCATGTGACCGAGCGCCGAAGCGACCTCCGCGAGGACCTCGGCGCACTCGTCGTCGAGGCCCATCGCCCGGTCCATGTGCTCCGGGTCCCACTTCTCGGCCGGACTGGCCGGGGTCCAGAACACCACGTCGACCCGGTAGCCGAGGGCGCCGGCCCACGCGACCAGCTGGTCCACGCGGAGCTTGCGCATCCCGCGCTCGAGTCGGGACACGGCCGAGACCGAAGCCCCAACCGCCGTGGACACCACCTCCTGGGGGGCGCGTTGGTCGCGACGAATGCGCTTGAGACGAGCTGCGATCTGGCTGCCGAAGGTCACGTCGGTCCGTCCTTGGAATGAGCGCCCTCTAACCACTCACCTGGCGCGCAGCATCCCCCGCGCGCGCCTCGCGAGCAACCCGAACCCGCGTGTTTGTCAGTCGGACACTGGGGAGTCAGTCGCGGGCCCGGCGCGGTGAGCGCAGAACCAAGGCGCGAGCGCCGGCTCCGATGCAGCTTCGGGGACCTCCGGTGGCGCAACCGCAAGCGAGAGTCGACGGATCCGTGACGGCGCGTGACGGCGCACCGCGCGTTAGCTGCCCCGCGGGAGGGACGATGTTCGAGCCGATCCGTGCGCCGGGCGGGGGTGACGCCCGACTGTACGTCCCGGAGGGGCCTGGCCCGTGGCCCCGGGTGGTGTTGCTGATGGACGCCGGCGGCCTGCGCCCGTCGATGGACGCGCTCGCCACTGCGTTCGCCGCCGCCGGGACCGCGGTGATCGCGCCGAACCTGTACTGGCGCTCGGAGCCGTTCGCGCCGATCGACTTCCGCACCGCGTTCTCGGTGCCGGCCGAGAGCGAGCGGGTTCGGGCGCTGATGCGGGCCATCGCGGTGCCCGACGTGGTGGCCGACCTCGCGGGGTGGTACGACTGGCCGGACCCGAGGCTGCGGCCGGGGCCGGTCGGGCTCGTCGGGTACTGCATGGGCGGGCGGCTCGCGGTGCTCGCGGCGGCGGCCGCGCCCGACCGGGTGGTGGCCGCGGCCGCGATCCATCCCGGGGGCCTGGTGACCGACGGCCCGACCAGCCCCCACCTCGGCGTGGGGACGATCCGCGCCCAGCTGTACATCGGCGCGGCCGACGAGGACAACAGCTTCACCGCGGCGCACCGGGCGACGCTGGCGGCTGCGCTGGACGCCGCCGGGACGCGGTACGAGCTCGACTTCCAGCCCGGCGCCCGCCACGGGTACGCGGTGGAGGACGCGCCGGTGTACTCCGCCGCGGCCGACGCGCGGCACCGCGACAAGGTCACCGCGCTGTTCCGCTCCAGCCTGGGCGCGTGAATCTCCCTGGGGGCGGCGAGCCACAGGCCCCTCACCCAACCCTCTCCCCAGAGGGGAGAGGGGGCCGGTCAGTGCCGGGGCGAAGCACGTTCTCCCGACTCTCCAGAGGGCCGGTCAGTGCCGGGGCGAAGCACGTTCTCCCGACTCTCCAGAGGGCCGGTCAGAGCCGGGGCGAAGCACGTTCTCCCAACTCTCCAGAGGGCCGGTCAGAGCCCGGGCGAAGCACGTTCTCCCGACTCTCCAGAGGGCCGGTCAGAGCCCGGGGGAAGCACGTTCTCCCGACTCTCCAGAGGGCCGGTCAGAGCCAGGGCGAAGCACGTTCTCCCCCTCTCCCCCGCAGGGGGAGAGGGTCGGGGTGAGGGGGAATCCCACTCCGTCGGGGGAAGCTTCCTTGTCGACCGGGCCGGACTGGGTGAGGGAGCGCCCGGAGGCCAGATGGCGAAGGTGACCGGCATCGGCGGAGTGTTCTTCCTCGCGAAATCCGACCCGGGCGCGCTCGCCGCGTGGTACCGCGACCACCTCGGCATCGCGCTCGCGCCGTGGGGCGGGGCGGCGCTGAAGTGGCCCGAGGACACGGCGAGCGACCGCGGGGTCACCGTGTGGCACGTCGCCGCGCCGGACAGCAAGTGGTTCGCGCCCAGCGCCGCGCCGTTCATGATCAACTACCGGGTCGACGATCTCGACGCGCTCCTGGCCGAGCTGGCGGCCAAGGGGGTGCCCGCGTTGTCCGGTCCCGAGACCCACCCGAACGGCAAGTTCGCGTGGGTTGTGGACCCCGATGGCAACAAGGTCGAGCTGTGGCAGCCGTGGGAGTGGAAGGAGGGCTGAGCCTCACGGCCGCTCGGGCGCGAGCGCGTACAGGTCCGCGATCGGCATCGTGCGGCCGATCGCGTCGCTGTCCCACTCGAGGTCCCACACCACCTCCCCCGCCGGGGTCACCTCGCGCACCCGGGCGAGGTTCCCGTAGTTGTGCAACGTGTCGCCGTTCCCGAGGCGCACCGCCTCGCCGCTGTACTGGCCGTACAGCCCCTCGCCGACCCCGAAGCTCCACACCTCGCGCAGGGTGTGGGTCGCGTCGTCGATCTCGTACTCGCGCGCCACCGTCTCCTCCCCGTACGGCGACAGGTCACTCGAGGTGAGGAACGTGCCCGCGTCGGTCAACACGCCGCCGTGCTGCCACCAGAACGCGGACTCCGGCGGGTCGAACGTGTACGCGCCGTCGAGGTGGCCGTACCACGCCTGCACCTCGGCCGACGCCGCGTCGATGCGGACCACGGTCTCCACCGAGAACAACGAGTACAGGAACGTGTCGGACAGCGGGTCGTAGTTCAGGGTGTTCGACCCGCAGTACCCGTACGACCCGAGCGACTGCAGCCAATCTCCACACGACCACAGGTCGGTCACCCCGCCCGCCCGGTCGACGATCCGCAGCTCTTCGCTCTCCACCGGGTCGATCGCGGCGTACGCCAGCCGCCCGTCGGGCAGGTCGGTGTACGGGTGGTGTTCACCGGGGGTCGCGAACTCGTGCACCACCGCGCCGTCGATCGTCAGCTGAACGACCGACGAGCCGGCCCCGCCGTCGAACACCGCGTACTGGCTGTTCTGGTCGACGTACAGCGAGCGGCCGTCGCGCGCGACCCGGGTGTGGATCGACACCCGCTCGGGTCGGGAGCGGGTCGACCACACGACCTGTCCGCGCCGGTCGATCACCCACACCCACCACCGACCGCCGAAGTCGTACCCGTCGGCGAGGGACAGGAACACGTACGGCGAGGCGGGGTCGACCCGCGCGTCGGCGGCCTGGTGGACGGTGAGCGCGGGCGCCCCTTCGGGCAGCGGACCGTTGTCCACCTGGCGCGCGGGCGACGCGGAGCCGTCCGCCACGACCCGCCACTCGATCCGGCGCCCGTACGGCACCCCGAGCAGCAGCTCCTGGTGTGCGCCCGGCTCGAGCGCCCGCGCGGGGCTCGCGAGGGCCACGCCGTCGTACCCGAACTCGACCCACACGGTGGCTGCGCGGTCCTGGGTCCACGACACGGTCACCACCGACCCGAGCTCGGGGTGGACCTCCTCGGACAGGCCGTCGAACCCCAC
>JBEBJC010000215.1:0-10782 GCA_040080105.1 Myxococcota bacterium | reverse complement strand
GTGGTGAACCCCGGCGCCTGCCCGATGAACCGAAGCAAAGTGGGGCGACGCGCGCTATCTGCAGGCGCCCATGGCTGACCGCCCCGAGAAAAAGCTCACGACCCGAGAGCTGCTGCAGCAACTGCCCCGGGCGCTCGGCCTGGTGTGGGCCACGAACCCGCGGCTGCTGCTCGCGCTCGCCGGGTTGACCGTGCTGGCCGCCGCGGCTCCGGCGGCGGTGGTGATCGTGGGTCGCCACATCGTGGACGGGGTGCTGGCGGCGAGCCGCACCGGCGCGCCCGCCGACGCGCGGGCAGCCCTCGGCTGGGTCGGCGCCGAGTTCGTCCTGGTGGCCGCGATGTCGGCGGTGCAGCGCGCGCTCGACGTCGCCGAGTCGCTGCTGCGGGTCGAGCTCGGCCACCGGGTCAACCTGATGATCCTGGAGAAGGCGCTCGAGCTGGACCTCGTCCACTTCGAGGACTCCGAGGTGTACGACCGGATGACCCGCGCCCGCCGAGAGGCGTCGTCGCGGCCGCTGGCGCTGGTGCGCAAGACGTTCGCCCTGGGCCAGAACGCGCTGGTGCTCACCACCTACGGCGCGATGTTGTTCACGTTCTCGCCGTGGATCGTCGGCGCGCTGGTGCTGGCCTCGGTGCCGGCGTTCGTCGCCGAGACGCGGTTCGCCGGCCAGGCGTTCCGGCTGTTCTCGTGGCGCGCCCCCGAGACCCGCGAGCAGGCGTACCTCGAGACGGTGGTGGCGCGCGAGGACTTCGCGAAGGAGGTGAAGCTCCTCGATCTGGGGCCCACGCTGGTCGGGCGGTACGCGGCGATCTTCCATCGGCTGTACGGGGAAGATCGCGACCTCACCCTGCGTCGCGGGCTGTGGGGGGCGCTGCTCGGGTGGGTGTCGATCGCCGCGCTGTACGGGGCGTACGGGTGGATCGCGAGCGCCGCGATCGGAGGCGCGGTCACCCTCGGCGGGATGACGATGTACCTCGCGGTGTTCCGTCAGGGGCAGGGAGCGTTCTCCGCGATCCTCCGCTCGATCGGCGGCATGTACGAGGACAACCTGTACCTGTCGAACCTGTACGAGTTCCTGTCGCTGAAGGTGTCCCGGCGCACCGGAGGCGCCACCTCCGGGACCACGCCGGGGGACGGCCTGCGGTTCGAGGCCGTGTCGTTCAGCTACCCGGGGGCGGCGGAGCCGGCGCTGTCGGACGTGACGCTGCGGATCAAGCCCGGGGAGCGGCTCGCCCTGGTCGGCCACAATGGGTCGGGCAAGACCACGCTGGTGAAGCTGCTCACGGGGCTGTACCGGCCGACGGCGGGCGTGATCCGCCTCGATGGCCGCGATCTGGACGAGTGGGACCCGGCGGCCCTGCGGGCGCGGATCGGTGTGATCTTCCAGGACTTCGTGCGGTACCAGTTCTCGGTCGGGGAGAACATCGGCGTGGGCGACGTGAAGCGGCTGAACGACGAGGCGCTGTGGGCGAGGGCCGCCGATCGGGGGATGGCGGCGCCGTTCGTCGAGGCGATGCCCGCCGGGTACCATACCCAGCTCGGGCGGTGGTTCAAGGATGGGCGCGAGCTGTCGCTCGGGCAGTGGCAGAAGGTCGCGTTGTCGCGCGCGTTCGCCCGAGAGGACGCCGACATCCTGGTGCTCGACGAGCCGACCTCCGCGATGGACGCCGACGCGGAGGCGCAGGTGTTCGAGCGGGTGCGCGCGATGGCCGCACACCAGATGGCGATCCTGATCTCCCACCGGTTCTCCACCGTGCGGATGGCCGACGAGATCGTGGTGCTCGACGCCGGCCGGATCGTCGAGCGCGGGACCCACGCCGAGCTGATGACCCGGGGCGAGCGGTACGCTGCGCTGTTCACCCTGCAGGCCGCCGGATACCGCTGAACTCGGGCTCCCGTACTGCGCGTCTGGCGTCTCGACCGCGGCCGATTATGGGGTGGGTCCCGCGGGAGGAGCGATGGAATTCAAGAACCTGGTCGATCTGTGCATCCGTTCGGTCTCGACCTACGCCGACCGTGAGCTGTTCGGTACGAAGACGAACGGCGGGTGGTCGTGGATCACCTACCGCCAGTTCGGCAAACAAGTAGACGACGTCCGGGCCGGCCTCGCCGCCCGTGGCATCGGCGCGGGCGACAAGGTCGCGTGTGTCGCCGACAATCGAGTCGAGTGGGCGGTGGCTGCCTACGCAACGTACGGCCTCGGCGCACAGTTCGTGCCGATGTACGAGGCGCAGAAGCCCGGCGAGTGGAAGTACATCCTCGCCGATTGCTCCGCGAAGCTGGTGTTCGGGTCGAAGCCCGACGTGGTGAACAAGCTCCGTGGGATCCAGCCCGAGCTGCCCGGGCTCGCGCACGTGATCGGGTTCGATCTGCCCGAGTCTGATCCCGACAGCTTCCCCGCGCTGGCCGCCGCAGGGCGCGCGGCGCCGGTCGCGGCGATCCAGCCCGGCTGGGAGGACATCGCCGGGTTCATCTACACCTCCGGCACCACCGGGAACCCGAAGGGCGTGCTGCTGTCCCACGGGAACATCTGCTCGAACGTGAACGCGATCCACGCGTGCTTCACCTTCACCCCCGAGGATCGCTCGCTGTCGTTCCTCCCGTGGGCGCACAGCTTCGGCCAGACGGTCGAGCTCCACGGCCTGTTGTCGATGGGCGCGTCCCTCGCGATCAACGACGACGTGCCGAACCTGCTGCCGAACCTGGCCGAGGTGAAGCCCACGATCCTGTTCGCGGTGCCCCGGGTGTTCAACCGGGTGTACGACGGACTGAACAAGCAGATCGGCGAGCGCGGCCCGATGGTGCAGCGCCTGTTCCGTGCGGGGCTGGCGGCCGCGATCAAGCGGGGCGCGGGCGAGCCGATCGGGGTGATCGACAAGGTGCAGCTCGCGCTCGCGGATCGGCTGATCTTCTCGAAGGCGCGCGGCCGGCTCGGCGGGAACCTGAAGTACGCCATCTCGGGGTCGGCGGCGCTGAACGCCGACGTGGCGAAGTTCATCGACGCGCTCGGGATCCAGGTCTACGAAGGCTACGGGCTCACCGAGACCTCGCCCATCGCCACCGCGAACTACCCGGGGCACCGGAAGATCGGCAGCGTCGGCCGCGCGATCCCCGAGGTGAAGGTGGTGATCGACACCAAGGCCAGCGGTGACCCGGTCCAGGGCGAGATCGTGATCTACGGCCCGAACGTGATGAAGGGCTACCACAACCTGCCGGACGCGAACCGGGAGGTGCTGATCGCCGACGGTGGGTTCCGCACGGGCGACCTCGGGAAGGTCGACAGCGACGGCTACCTGTACATCACCGGCCGAATCAAGGAGCAGTACAAGCTGGAGAACGGCAAGTACGTGGTCCCGTCGCCGCTCGAGGAGGAGCTGAAGCTGTCGCCGTTCGTGGCCAACGTGATGATCTACGGCTCGAACAAGCCGCACAACGTGGCGCTGGTGGTGCCGGACAGCGTGTCACTGAAGAAGTGGGCCGAGTCCGAGGGCATCGACGTGTCGGGCGATCTGAACGGCAACGAGAAGATCCACGCGATGTACCTGAAGGAGATCGAGGCGCACTCGAGCCGGTTCAAGGGGTACGAGAAGCCGCAGCGGCTGCTGTTCACCTGGGACGACTTCACCACCGAGAACGGCATGCTCACGCCGACGATGAAGCTGAAGCGCCAGAAGGTGATGGACAAGTACGGCGAGCAGATCGAGAAGTTGTTCTCCTGATCCGCGGGGCGTGAACGCAGAGACGCCGCGCCCCTCACGGGACGCGGCGTCGGTGGTTCACGCGAGGGGGGGCCATCGCCCCCCTGATTGCTCGGTCAGTTCACGATGAAGTTCGCGGCCGAGCCCTGGGCCTGCCCGTTCGCGTCGACCCACGAGTCGAGCACCAGCCCGACGTTCGGATCCGCGAGCTTGGACAACAGGTTCGCGTTCAGCGGGCCCGACAGGGTCGGGGCGCCGCCGCCGCGCAGCGCGATCCCGGACACGTCGAGGATCGGCCGGCTCATCGACACGTTGCCGACCCCGGTCGCCTCGGTCGCCTTGTCCCAGTCGTACACGATGTCGTTCGGGTCGAAGTTCGCCGCCGGTGCCCCGTTGTTGCAGTAGATCCGGTTCGGGTTGTTGTCGAGCGGGTTCGTGGGGCAGCCCACGTTGTCCGAGGTCAACAGCCCGGTGCCGAGGCCCGCGACCATGTGCACGTAGTACGGCGAGTTCAGCGCGTTGTTCGTGTTCAGGCCGATGTGCTGCTGCAGCAGCGCGTAGTCGAGGTTGGCGTAGTTCCGGTCCTCGATGTCGGCGTAGTACTGGGTGTACTCACCGTTCGCGTCGAAGTTCGCGATCTGGGCGGTGTTCATGTGGCATGCCGCACACTGCTTGCCGCCCTCGTAATTTCCGGCCTGCTTCCCGCGGATGCTGTGCGGGGCGATCCGGTTGTGGTCGAGCGCCGGGAACGCGCCGGTGCCGCCGTAGTTCGGGTTGTTCCCGAGCCCGTTGCGATCGCTGAACGTCAGCCCTTCGGCCAGGTTCCCGTTGCGGTCGACGAACCGGTAGAAGTTCTTCATACCGGGGGTACCGGCCGCGATCTCGCCGCGCGAGGACACGTCGAGCGTGTACCAGTTCGGCAGGATGTAGGTGAAGTCCGCGTTCGTGACCTGGAACGCGATGCGCTCGCCGTTCGAGTTGCTGAAGAAGTAGTTCGCGGGGTTCTCGTTCACCACCGACTGGATGTGGCACCCCTCACAGTTGTTCTCCCACGAGGCGTGGCAGCTGTCACACGACAGGTCGTCCATGTGGCTGAAGCCGATCGCCACCAGGTTCGGGTTGGCCTGCTGCGGTCCCACCCCGTTGCTCGGGTCGCCGTCGGCGCGGCCCATCGCGTAAGACGCCAGCGGGTCGTACAGCTGCTGGCCGTTGATCGGGTTGATCCGGTTCGAGTCGATCGTGGTGTCGCGCACCTGCGGGATGAAGTGGCGCAGCCCGTCGAGCCGGCTGGTGAGCCAGTAGTCGCCGTTCACGTCGACCGACACGTTCCGCAGCGGGTTCCCGAACCGGTCGGTCGGGCAGGTGGTGGTCGCGCCCGTGTAGTCCTCACAGGTCGTGGTCGCGGCGTACGCCTCGACCGAGCCGTGGCAGCTCACGCACAACACGCCGACCGACTGGTCCATCCGCGACCAGATCTTGCCGTTGTTCGGATCGCCCTCGGTGCCGTTGTGTACGTCGCGCGAGCCGTGGCAGTCGAGGCAGCCGAGCCCGGCCTCGTAGTGCACGTCGGGCGGCGTGTCGTCGCGGCCGTCCCCGTCGTAGTCCTCCTCGAGCAGGTACTGGTTGAAGTTGCGGCCGTTGAACGTGTTGTTCGCGACGGCCGGATCGAACAGGCGCGTGTCGAACTGGGTGGTGGCGAACGTCACCGGGTTCGCCGGGTACTGGAACCCGTTGACCACGTCCTGGTTCTGGTCGAGCCGGATGCCCCAGTACTGCAGCACGGTCCGGTTGCTGCCCTGGTGGCAGCCGACGCAGGCGTTGTCGGAGATCCCGCGGATGAACGCCCCGTTCGGGAGGATCTTCGCCACGTTGCGGATCTGGTGCGTCTCGACGTGTGGCCGCTCGGGGGTGGCGATCGCGTCGGGGTTCAGCGGCTCGTACCGGTTCACGTTCGGGTCGGTCGAGCGCGACCGGCCGTCCAGGCTGTAGTTCATGTGGCACGCGGTGCAGCCGCTGGAGCGGAAGTCGGCGTACCGGTTGTTCGCGCCCTTGAACCCGGCGTGGCAGTCCCCACACTGGAACACGACCGTGTCGATCAACACGTCCGCCAGCGGGGAGCCGTTCTTCACCCGGTTGGTCTTGTCGGGATCTTCGGCCGCGGTGTACCGGAAGTTCGCGATCGTGTTCGCGTCGTACACGTTGTTGCCGTACATCCCCGAGGTGTCGCCCCAGGTCGCGTACTCCGGGGTCTCGAGGATCTTCGACACGGTGCCGATCACCGCCGGGTCGTACACCCAGGTCGGGTCGGTGCGCTCGCGGAATCCGAAGTCAGCCGCGGTGTTCGAGTACAGGCCGGCGTTCTCCGGCACCGAGTTGTCGGCCCCCACCGTGTACAGCGTGTTGCTGTAGAACCCGGTCTCGTTGCCGATGAACCCCTTCGGGAACCAGTCACCGTGGTCACCGCCGTGGCACCCGTTCGCGCCGCAGCCGCGGCTCGCGGTGACGACCCGCAGGTCGCCGGGGTTCTCGAACTGCAGCCAGTCGACCGCCGTGTAGGTCGTCCCGTTCACCGTGTAGTCGGGGTACTTGTCGACCCCGGCGAGGGTGAGGAAGTTGAAGTACGACTCGGGGTTCACGATCAGGTTGGTGTCGTCGCCGATCTGCGGCGGGCGCGGCACGTGGCTGTCGTCTTTCCCGAGGCCGTCGGCCTTGCCTCCATGACAGTTCGTACACGAGATGTACGTCGAGCCCTGACCGAACGGGTGGGGGTTCGACAGGCCGCCGCCGGCGTAGTCGTTCTTGTCCGAGCCGTTGTGGCACTGCATGCAGCTCTCGGCCGCCTCTTGCGGGACCTCGGGCGGGTCGACGACCTCGCAGTCGGGATCCGGATCACACAGCAGCGGGTCGCAGTCGCAGCACGCGAGGCGGGTGAGGATGTTCTCCTGCGACGTGTCGCACCGGTCGAGGGTGGTGCAGTCATAGGTCATGTCCTGGAACACGTAGGCCGAACAGTCGACCGGCGGCAGGACGTTGGTGGTGTTCTGGCCAGGGTTCATCGGACCCTGCTCGAACTCCTTCAGTGACTCGCAACCTATCAACGTCAAAGAAAGCGCGGCGAAATGGATACGCATGTGGGCTCCGCCGGCCGAGGATGGCCGGGTGGTGGTGGGCATCGGACAGGCTCCGCGCCGGGCGCGCCGATCGGTGTCGATCGGTCCGCGGATCGTACGAACGGGGGATGGGTCGCCGGAATCCCACTTTTGGGGTCGAGCCCAAAAATGTGGACCGGTGGCGCGGCAGGCGGAGCGCCGGGCTCGGGTGGTGCAGAATGTTGCATCCCCCATTTGACGGATGCCGCGCCGGCCCGGCTCGGACGATGCTGGAGTGGTGGGCTCGTCGACTCGGGCCTCGAACGTGGAGGCACCGTGTCGGGTGTGTCGGTGATGTTCCTCGATGGCCACGGGCGGGTCGTGCGCACGAACGAGGCGGCGGAGGCGAAGTTCGGCGCGTGTGTCGGCCGGCGGTGCGCCGACGTGGTCGGGTTCAAGGACGCGTCGGGCAACGGCGTGTGCTCGACCACCTGCAGCTGCGAGATCGTCGCGGGCGGTGAGAACGACGTGTCGGGGCGCACCGGCACCGGGAAGAACGGGCGCCTGGTGTGTGTGGGCGGCGAGGGTCAGGGCGTGGTGATGGTGCTTCCCGACCAGGCCCCGACCACCAGCGACATCGCGCTGTCACCCCGCGAGCGCGAGGTGCTGGAGCTGGTGGCCGCCGGCCTGTCTGCGCGCGAGATCGCGCGCCGGCTCGGGATCGGCTTCTGGACCGTCCGCACGCACCTCGACCACGCGAAGGAGAAGCTCGGGGTGAGCAAGTCGACCGAGCTCGTTTCTCGCGCGATCGCGCTCGGCCTGCTCGCGCCCACCGCGCGCAAGTAGGCGCACAAGTAGGGCTGCGGAGCTGGCACCCCTGCGGTCGCACAGCCGTCGGTGATCCGTAGGCGCGCGCCGGACGTACACTCCCTCGTCCGCCCCTGGCAGCCGTGGAGGCCGCGTGCCCGAACATCACATCCCCGACGACGTCCTCGTCGCGTACGCCGCCGGCGCGGTACCGGCGGGTGAGGAGCTGCTGGTCGCGTGCCACCTCACGCTGTGCCCGGCCTGCCGAGCCGCGGTGGCGCGCGCCGAGCAGGTGGGGGAGTCGGTGTTGGCGCGCGCGCCCTCGGCGCCGATGGATCATGCGCTCGCGGGGCTGATGGCGAAGCTCGACGCGCCGGTGCCTCCTCCGCCCGCGCGCCCCGCCGCCCCCGACTGCCCGTGGTTCCCGCTGCCGCTGAGGCGTCGGGTCGGCGCACACGCCTCCCTGCCGTGGCGGCCGGTGGGGTTCGACGTGCGCGCGGCGAAGGTCGACCTCACGTCCGACGAGCGGGTGTTCCTGCTCGACTTCCCGCCGGGGTTCCAGATCCCCACCCACGGCCACCACGGAGTGGAGCGCACGCTGGTGCTCCAAGGGGGGTTCCGCGACGAGCGGGACTCGTACGCCCGCGGGGACGTGACCTGGCGCGACGACCCCGATCACGAGGTGCGCATCGACGAGGACGGGCGCTGCACCACGCTGTTCGTGAACGACGGTGCGGCCGATCTCGGGTGGCTCACCCCGCTGGTCGACTGGTGGATCCACCGATAGCGAGCAGCCACCCGTCGTCGTTCCACAACACCCGGGCGCCGTCGACTCGTTGCTCGTGCCCCAGGAACGGACCGACCGGGGTGTCGAGCGGCTGCGGCGGGGCGGGCGGCGGCGCCGATTCCGTGATCCGCTCCACCTGGTGACCGTCGATTCGGAACGTGGCGCCGAGGGCGGTCGACACGCGGACCTCGCCGTCGACCCACCCGGCCGCGACCACCGTGTCATCGGGGTCGACCGGGAGCGCGAACCGATCGGTCGGGCGAGGATCTCGGTGGGGGATCGACCACCCCTCGTTCGTGTCCCAGCGGATCGTCACGAACCGGTCGGGGGTCGCGACCGTGGCGCCCAGCGCGATCCGCGACCCCGGGAGGGGTCTCAGGGCCCGGAGATCCCACACCCGGCCGGCGGGACCGGCGAGCAGCGAGCCCCACACCGCGCAGGTCGCCTCGGTCACGCCGCGCCGCACCACCCGGCCCCGCCGCACGACCCGCGAGCCGCGGTGCCAGGTGTCGACCCCGATCGGCGTGGATCCGGGCTGCGCGTCGCCGACCGTCCCGTCGCGCAGATCCACCACCACCGGTCGCTCGTCGAGATCGAGCCCCGCGATGCGCGCTCCGTCGGCCGACCACCGCACCGGGTGGTGCATCAGGGGCCGCGACCACTCGATCGGGACGCGCCCAGGGGCGCCCCCTCGCACCCACGGGCCCGGCGAGCGGCCGCGTCGTCGCCCGACGAGGATCGCGCCGCCGGGGCCCTGCGCCCACGACTCGTCGCGCGCCAGCACCTCGAGCGCGCGCGCCGGACCGCCGGCGGCGCTCCGGTACAGGTAGCCCTCGTCGTGCCAGACCCTAGCGCTGGGCTCGCCCCGCCCGGTGACCCGGACCAAGCGAGGGCCCGCCGCCGCTACCAGCCCCGCGCCGTCGCGCCACACCTGGTCGACCCGGGCGAGCGGAGCCACCACCAGGCTCGAGCCGGTCGAGATCCACAGCCGGTGCTCGTCGGCGACCACCGGTACGCCCGGCCACCACCAGCCGAGCCCGCGGCCGGCGTGCACGAGGCGGATCAGGAGCCGTCTCCGTCGCCGCCGTCACCCACGAACCGGTAGCCGACGCCGCGCACCGTGCGGAAGTGCGCGGGCTCCCCCGGCTGGTCGAGCTTCTGGCGCAGCCGGGTGACGAAGTTGTCCACGGTGCGGTCGGTGCCGATGTACGCCTCGTCCCACACGGCCGCGAGGATCACCTCGCGGGTGACCGCGCGCCCCTCGTTGTCGACCAGGAACAGCAGCAGGTCGTACTCGCGCGGGGTGAGCTCGACGATCTCGCCCGCGCGCCGCACGAGCCGCTTCTCCCGGTCGATCTGCACGTCGGCGAACCCGGTGGGCTCGGCCTCGGGGAGGTGGCGTCTGAGGTGGGCTTTCACCCGGGCGATCAGCTCTGCCGCGCGGAACGGCTTGGTGACGTAGTCGTCGGCGCCGTACTCGAGGCCCATCACGATGTCGGTCTCGGCGTTGCGCGCGGACAGCAGGATGATCGGCACCCGGTTCCCCGCCGCCCGCAGCTTCAGGCAGACCTGGAACCCGTGTACGTGCGGGATCATCAGGTCGAGGATCACCAGGTCGACCTCGTGCTCCGCCAGCGCCAGGGCCGCCTCGCCGTCGGTGGCGGTGAGCGTGTCGAACCCTTCGAGCTGGAGGTTGAGCTCGATCCCCCGCAGGATCGCGGGGTCGTCCTCCACCACGAGGATCCTGGGTGCCATGTCGCCGGCTAACCCGCGGTGCTACGGTGCGGGCGATGGGTGGGTGGTCGACCGTCGAACAGGTCCCGATCGCGGCGCGGGACGGTGACCAGGTCACCGCCGCGGGGCCGATCGCGTTCGGCCTGGTCGGGGGGCTCGCCTCGGCCGGCGACGACGTGATCGCGGACCTCTGCGAGTCCGACCTGTCGTTCGTGGTCACCGCGGACGCGGTGATCCGGGGCACGCGGGCTCGCTACGCGGCGCTGCACCGACGCCTCGGCGCGCTGCCGGTGCAGCCGCTGGTGGGCGAGGGCGAGGCGAGGGGTGGCCGGCGGGCCGCCGTTCCGCCCGGGTTCGCGGCCGCGTGGTCGGGCCTCGGGGTCCAGCAGCTCGCGGAGCCGGTGCCGTGGCGCGCGCTGGACCTGCGCGCGGGGGGCGCCCCGTGGCGGGTGCTGGTGGTGGATGTCGATCAGGAGCGCCTCGGCCCCGCGTTCGACGAGCAGCTGTTCTGGCTGCCGAAGGTGTTGGCGGAGGGCCACGGACCGGTGCTCGTCCTCGCGAACGGTCCGGTCGGGACCCTGACCGAGCCGGGGCCTTCGGAGGGGGCCGGGCGGGTCCACGACGTGATCGAGCGGCACACCGACCCGTCCCGGCTGGTGCTGTACGC
>JBEBJC010001265.1:0-2268 GCA_040080105.1 Myxococcota bacterium | reverse complement strand
GCCCCCGAGGCCTCGACCGCGCCGACCGTCTCCACCCGGGTGTCCGGCGCCGGGCCCGCCCACGCCGCTCCGACCCACGCGATCACCGGCCACCTCCGCGGGCGATGCCGGCGTCGAGCAGCGCGGACTCGAGCGCGTGCAGCGTGTCCACCACCTCGCCCTGGTACTCGTCGGTGTTGCACAGCAGCACGAAGCCCACGCCGCTGTCCTCGTCGATCCCGATGTCGGTCGCGACCCCAGCGTCGTTCCCGCCGTGCCCCACCAGCACGCGGTCGCCGAGGTGGTACCGCATGAAGAACACGTCCTGCTCGGTGAACCCGACCACGCCCTCGACCACCGGGCCGGGCAGGCCGCGGACGGGCGGGCGCAGCGCCTCGGCCACCGTGTCCTCGCGCAGGACCCGCTCGCCCTCCCACACACCGCCCGACGCGATCATCCCGACGAACGCCCCGAGGTCCTCGGCGGTGGACCGGAGCTGCCCGTCGGGCCAGTCGGCGTACCCGTAGTGCTCGCGCACCTCGAACCGCGGGCCGTCCCACAGGTGCGGCCGCGCGATCGCGTCGGGGTCGGGGAAGTCGCGCAGGAACCAGTGGGTGTCGCGCATCCCGAGCGGCTCGAACAGGCGGTCCTCGCAGAACGCGTCGAACGGGGCCCCCCGCGCGCCTTGGACCGCCAGCGCCGCGGCGGTGGCGCCGACGTTCGAGTAGCTCCAGCTCTCGCCGGCCTCCCACGCGTAGAAGTTCGCCCGACGGCGGTACCGGCTGCCGCCCTCCACCAGGTACGACCGGACGAAGTCCTCGAGCGCCACGTCGGTGTCTCCGTCGACGTAGTCCTGCTCCAGGGTGGAGAACTCGTCCCGGATGCCCGCCGCGTGCGCGGCGAGGTGGGACAGGCGGATCGGCGGGGCGCCGGCGCCGACCAGCGGGTTCACCAGGTCGAACCCGAGGTGCGTCGAGGCGGGGTCGTCGAGGTCCAGCAGGCCGTCCTCGGCCGCGGCCATCAGCGCCGCCCCCACCACGGTCTTCGACACCGACGCGAGCATGAACGGCGTCTGTGGGGTGTTCTCCAGCCCGGCGTCGATGTCGGCCCAACCGTAAGCGGAAGACCAGAACACCCCGCCCCGGTCGACCAGCGCGAGGGACAGGCCGGGGATCCCCTCGGCGGCCATCGACCGGGTCACGAGCGCGTCGAGCGCGTCGGAGTCGATGCCGGGGTCTTGGAGGCCGCGGTGGACCGGCACCGGGCCCGGGAGCTCCGGCGGCTCTACCGGGGCACAGGCGAGCGCGAGCACGAACATCGAGCCTCCGCAGTCACGACACCGACGGCGACGGGCACCGTCACCGCGGGTCTCCCGCGCCGTTCACTGCGCCCACGGATCGAACCCCCACCGGGTGACCCAGCGGACGGTGGGCTCGCGCGCCCGCACCACCCGCCGCGCGCCGGGCGGAAGGCGAACCCAGGTCCACCGCTCGCGAACCAGGCCGTGGTCGTCTTCGTCGGCCCCCGACACCACGAAGCTCTCGTGCAGGCCCTCGTCGATCCGCTCGCCGCCCGCGCCCACCTCCTCGACCCACACCTCGGTCGCGCCGAAGGTGTGGACCCGCCCGCGCGCGGCGGGGATGCAGACCTGGTCCCGGTCCTGCTCGGCGAACTGGCACAGCCGGACCGCGATCACACACCCGCCGCGGGTGAACGGCGCGTGACGAGAGCCGGGCGGGTTCCTCACGTAGGTCCCAGCGGCGTGATCCCCGGTCTCGTCGGAGAACACGCCCTCCAGCACCAGGTACTCCTCGCCGCCCCCGTGGGTGTGCGCCGGGAACGCAGCGCCCGCGGCGTACCGCACCACGGTGGTGGCCACCGCAACCTCGGCGCCTCGCCGCGCGAGCGGGATCCGCTCCACCCCGGGGGCGGGTGACGCCGTCCAGGGCTGGCGGCCGGCGTGGACGACCGCGAGCCGGTCGGAGTGTGGGTTGAGCAACATCACCAGGTCCCCCCAGGGGTGCGCAGATCGAGCTCGAAGGTCCACCCTGCCGAAGCGGGCTGGTCGAGGGTCGCGACGATCGTGTCGGCGACCTGGTCGGCGCGGAGCGTACCCGGCGCGCCGTCCGGCGACAGCCTCGCGTCGATCACCACGTGGACCACGTGTACCCCGACCGGCCCGAACTCGCGGGCCACCGCCTGGGCGAGCCCGCGCAGCGCGAACTTGGACGAGGCGAACGCCGCGGAGCGAGCGCCCCCTCGGACAGAGGCGGTGGCGCCGACCACCCC
>JBEBJC010001264.1:0-2292 GCA_040080105.1 Myxococcota bacterium | reverse complement strand
ACCACTCGATCCGCATCGCCGAATCATCAGCCTCCAACCGGCGAGGTCGCGCGATTCTTCGGCGGCTGATGTGGGATGTGCCGGATCAGTCGCACGTCGGCGTCGAGTCGCCAGCGATCTTCGCGCTGAGTCCAGGTTTGTCGCGTCCTCCGAAGGTCGGGCGGGGGCGATTCCCGGCGCCTACGTTGGCTGATGCGGATCTCCACCCGGACGTCCGCGTGCTGGCGGCGGGCGGTTTGTCGCATGGCGGCTGCCGGGAAGGAGGGTCGGCTGCACTCCAACGGCCCGATGTCGGCGGGCGGGGGCGACTCCACGATCTTTTGGACCGGGAGCGGTGTGGGCTCGGGGTTCGGATGGCCGGACGCCTGGCGTGGGGGCGGTGCTCTCCTCAGCTGTCCCGGAGGGTGCCGCGCGAGGAACGCAGTGATGACGGCCGTCTCCTCGTCGGAGATGCTTCGGCAGATCTGCTTGTACATGTTGGGTCGAGTCGACGAGAAGCACCCGGGCCGCAGCGGGCAGGCATCGCAAGCGCCGACGTCGGTTCGGATGATGATCTGGGGCCTGAGACGATGGGGACCCGCCTTGGCCACGCTGAACGGGAACAGCCGCTTACCGTTGGGGCAGCACACGAATGCTGCGGGGTCGATCGACCAGCCGAGCGTGCGGAAGGCCGACTGCAGCACGGCGACGACGGGTTGGCGCTCTTGGTCCGAGGCGCCGGGGAACGGGTCTACCGGGTCCGGCGCCATGGGTGGAGGATCAGGAGGCGTTTCGGTGTGGAGGGGTTCGGGGACCACATTCTCGGGTGCGGGACGGTCGCATGCGGTCGGTTCGATGGGCTTCGGGACGACGAGTGGCCGGCCCCGCCGAAACCGGACCACACGACGCACTGGCTGCGGGACGGTGGCCGGCGGAGGGGCGGCGAGGAAACCGGCGCACGTCCAGTGGTTCCACAGGAACAAGCCGAGCGCGGTGTACACCGCCTGCCCTGCCGGGTTGTAGCTGAACGTCCGTCCGAGGTCGAGCTCACGGTCTTCCTGGGCGAACCGGTTCTCGATGGCGGAACGCCCTGCGTATAGCTCGACGATGTCGGCCGCCGACCATGCCTCCGCCGGCAGCGTGGTGGCGAACAGCTCGTACTGGTACCCGTCGCGTAGCGTGCCGTAGGGAACGCTGCTGCTTTCTACCTTTCGACGGACCACCACCACCCGAAGCGAAATTCCTGGCGTTCCGAAGTCCGCCGACTTCGTCGATGGGTGCAGCATCGTCTGACCCAGCTCGGTGGCCTCTCGCTCGCGGACCCCGCCCGATCTCACCACCTCCCACTCCGCCCGCTGCAGGGTCTCCTGCACTTCCGGCCGATCCAGGAGGCGGTAGCGGCCAATTCTCACGAGCAGCTGGACCCCGAGGTCCACGATCGCCTTCGCGACTCCGGCCGAGCCGAACTCCGCGTCGCCGCGCACGAGGATCTGCCTTGCTGGGACATGGAATCGCGCCAGCGTCTCGATCGCTGGCGACAGCACCGAGGGGAAGAACAAGGACAAGCGAGGGTTGTCGTCCGAGACCCGGTAGGCGAGCCACACGCCAGCGCCTCCATGGCACACCGCCACATGACGGATCCGAACTTCGCCTCGATACTGGCCGGTGTAGCCAGGGACTCCAGGAGCCTGCCGTTCGGGCTCGGGGTAGTCGTCGCCCTCGACCAGGTCCCGCAAGCGGTACGCCTGCACGCTGGGGTCGATGTCGAGGACGTGCAGGGGTTCGCCGTGGCTGTCGCGGTGGACGGCGGAGGGATGCGACAAGACCTGGGCCAGGCCAAGGGAGGCCGGAAGCGCCGCATCGGCGAAGGTGTGCGCGGTCTCGGCCTGGACCTTCCCCATGGCCCGCGATGTCGACGCCGCCGACGGCAAAGAGGTGCAGCCCGCCACCGCGGCGATCCGCCTTCTCAGGGAGCGCCGGTACCTCTCCCAGAAGGGACGTAGCCCCAGGCCGGTCTTTGCGACGAGGTACGCCAACGCGATCGCGACCAGCGGGACTCCCGTGTAGCCCGCCCGTCGCGACAGCGGGAGCGCGGCGCCGAGGGTCTCGAGCACCCCGGTGTTGCTGAGTTCGGCGAGCAGCTGGGCAGGCGCTGACAGGGCGTCGGGGACAGCGCAATCATGGGCGGGACGCTGTACCGTTTCAGTGGCAACGGGCATGATGACTCCGTCGCCGCCCCACGTGTTGTGAAAAATGGCGTGCTGAGGAGGGTTACCTCCTCGGGCGGCGATCTCCCCGTGCTAGCCGATCCTC
>JBEBJC010001263.1:0-2293 GCA_040080105.1 Myxococcota bacterium | reverse complement strand
CGCGGATCTTGCGGGTGTCGGCCATGGACGAACCTCCGCCACCCTGATCACCCGACGACCACGGGTCGGGCCTCCGGGCTTCGCTGACGGGTCACGATGGAGCGTATGATCTCTCGCTGTGGGACGGGGAATCGCGCACCCTGATTAGCGACCCCACTGGGCGACAGACTGCTGTTGTCATGGTGGTTGGGGGTGCCGTTACGGATTGCTCGGGCGTACTGCTGCAGCCCCGTTGGGTACTCACTGCGGCACACTGCATGTATGACGGCGCAGGCAACCTCGTTGATCTTGAAGACGTGTACGTTTGGGACTACCGTAACGGGACGTCTGACTTCGCTTTCCCCGACGCGCGAGCGCGCTGGGGATTCGACCCCACCGCCAATTCTGACCCAGAGCACGACATCGCGCTGTTGCACCTCGGTGACGGTCTAGACCAATGGTCGCACGACGACATGGACATGTCTTGGGCCGGTGATTCCGACCTGAACGACGTGGGACCGAACTTCCACAATCTCGGCTTTCCCGACTACCTGACGTCCAGCTGCAACAGCAATGCGTACGGCCTCTACCACTCGGCCGACAATGATCTCACATTGAAGGGATCGAAGAAGCTGAAGTGGAAGGGTGACGCATCCGAGGGCAATTCGGGCGGTCCGCTGTACTATTGCCCGCAAGGCGATCCAGAGGTGTGCGGGGAGGGCGAGCCGGGCCGCGTGGTTGCAGTTCTGGCGGGTCTTTCCAGCGATGAGGACCGAATCTGGGGCGCGCGTGTTTCGTACTACGCTGACTCGATTGCGGATCTAATTGACACCTGGCCGTGGTGAACAATGTCACTCGCCCTACTCATTCTGGCGTCGTGTGATCGCGGTTCCTCCTGGGACGATCGTTCGCCGAACTGTCAAACTATCGGCAAGGATGCTGTGGTGGAGGTTGCGGCGCCGACGGAGCTCGGGTTCGCCGCGTCCGACGTACTATTTGCGCTCGGCCCGACGGTCCGGGCCTACGGCCCGCTGGGGGACTTCGATGTGGACGTTGTTGCGACCGTCGAGGGTGACCCCTACGTCGGTGACCGTGTGCGTAGTGACGGCAACATTCATCCCGAGACCGACAATCCCGGCTACTTCTGCATCGAGGGACGCTCGGTGTATGTGCCGATCCGATGGACGCTGTCGACTGACGCTTTCATGTGCACGGGACCGGCGCTTGCGGTTGCCCAGGGCGTGGCGCGACAGTCGATTTGGGTAGGCACGTCGCTCGACGAGCCTAGCCTCTGCGAAGGGGCGCAGCTGCTGGAGTGGGCCGCGACTCTTCAGGGCTGCGACCCTCCGTGGACGTTTGAATTCCAGCAGTTCGGTCGCTGGGATCTGCCGTGGAGCGAGGGGTTGTCGGGGTTCCTGTTTGCGGTCTGCGCAGACGGGGGCAAGGCCGGAACCTCGTTCGGCGACATTGAAAGTCAGTATGAACCAGGCGAGTTCCCTCCAGACTCGGTGCGCTGACCCGTTCGCCACGAGATCGACCTAGCACTACCCAGTCGTCCACGCTGGAACGTTCTGGCCACCCCACATGTTGCTATTTCGGAGATTCCACATCGCCGCGCCCACCGTTCGCGGAGCTGAGGGCAAGCGACCTGCACGTTAGCGCGTCAACCGGTGACAGGTAGGACAAGCGCCCTCGCCATGGTGCAGCTCCATCGCCAGTTCCACCTGCCTGCCGGGAAGGGTAGCACGCGCCGGTTCCAACGGGGGTGGGCAGCCCCCGCGAGTCTCTGAAACGGTCGGTTCAACCGTAGGCTGCTCGCTCGGGCCTGCGCGATGTCTCGCTTCAAGGCACACCTTTCCATGGAGCAGACGCCCCTCGCCGCGTTCACGCCGCAGCCGGCGGTCCCCTCGCGCTCCACAGGCGTGGCGTGGTGGACGGTCGGCCGAGGCAGCCCAACACCCGCCGCGTCGCCCACCTCCCCTGGACCACGGCATGGACCCGCATCCGCCCCGGGCAGTGCGGACACGCCATGGCGTCCACGCCGAACACGCGGAACAGAAGGTCCGCCCAGGGAACCCACGGGGTGTTGCGAGTGGGGGGCAGCTTCACCCGGGCGGGCAGCAGGCAGACCCGCTCCTTCGGAGGGTCCGGGTGACCGGGGACGATGTCGGCGCGTCCTTTGGCCGCGGGCGCGAAGACGCCGTGGTAGTGGGTTAGGTTGCGCCTCGGCTGGGGAATGATGGCCACCAGCCGGGCGATGAACTGGTGGGGAGTGAGTACGACCCCGGTGGTCCCGTCGTCCCAGCCCCTCTTG
>JBEBJC010001262.1:0-2297 GCA_040080105.1 Myxococcota bacterium | reverse complement strand
GGTCGACGGGACGCCGTCGTCGGTGTCCACGTACGCCTCGGCGAACGCCGCCCCATCGCCGAACCGCTCGCGCCCGTACCCCCACCGCACCAGCCCGCTGCCGACGAACGGGTCGAGCAACGTGAGCTGGGTGTTCAGCCGGTCGCCCTCGGTGACCGCGATCGCGTGCGCGAGGTGCGCGCCGACCGAGTGGGCCACCAGGTGCAGGTCGGAGTACCCGAGCTGCTCGATCTCGGGCCCGAGGGCCTCCCCGATCCGCCGCCCCCGGTGCGCCGCGGTGAGCGCGGCGTCGGCGTCGTCCGACCAGTCGAGCGCGACCACGTCCCACCCCTCGGGGTCGTCGAGCGCGGCGGCGTAGGTGGCGGCGAGGGAGTCGGCCCACACCGACGGGTCGTCGCCTCCGCCGTGGATCGCCAACACCAACCCGTCGGCGCCGGGAGACCGCGGCGGGAGCACCGGCACCTGGAGCGCGCACCCCGGCAGCAACGCGATCACTGCGCCGACCACGCGTCGAACGCGTCGAGCACCAACGGCCAGGCCCACGCGAACGCGTAGGTGTGCCCCATGTCCGCCCGGCAGTCGACCACCGCGGGCCACCCCGGACCCGCGCAGGTCGTGCGGCAATCGGTCTCGGGCACCCCGTCGTCGAACGGGACGCTGGCGCCGTCACAGCCCGCCGCGGCGGCCCACGCGCCGGTGATCGCGGTCGCGCCGGTGTAGTAGAACCGGTCCTGGCCGTTCGAGCTGGTGGTGAACGACGGGTCGTCCCACGCCCCGGGCGGGACCACCGGGTCGCGCGTGCCGGTGATCGACAGCGCCGCCACCTCCGGGTTCGCGTCGAGGTACCCGCGGTGGGGAAGCCCGATCAGCGGCGCGACGCCGCGCAGCAGCCCCCCGGTCCGCTGCGCGAGCTCCCAGGTGAACATCCCGCCGTTCGAGCCGCCGGCGGCGAACACCCGGTCCGGGTCGAGGCACAGCCGCTGCTCCAGCTGCTCGACCCACGCGGTGACGAACGCCACGTCGTCGGCCTGGCAGTGGGTCCACGAGCAGCCGTTCTCCGCCACCCCCTCACACGACGGGTACCGGTAGTCGGGCGTGAGCTCTGGGTCGCAGATCGGCCCGCCATCCGGGTCGAGCCCGGTGGTCGAGCCGCTGAACGACCACGACGCGAACTGCCGGTCGGGCGGGCCGGACCCGAGCCCGCGCGGCGCGACCACCACGTACCCGCGCTCGTCGGCGAGGGCGGTCACCGCGGGGACGCCGAGGAGCTCGTCCTCGTCGCCGCCCCACCCGTGGAACCACAGCACCAGCGGCGCGGGCTCGGTCGGGTCGAGGTCGGCCGGGACGTGCGCCCGGTACGTGCGCGGCACGCCCTGGTCGTCCCACTCGACCACCCCGGACGACAACGGGTCGATCGGGTCGCACCCGCCGGGCGGCGGCGGCGTCCGCTCGGCGCACCCGGCGAGCACGAACCACGTCATGGCCGACCGTACCACGCCGGTCAGAACACCGGGGTCCACCGCTGCTCGACCCCGGGCTCGCCGAGGTGATCGTCGCCCTGCTCCCAGTCCACCTCGTCGCGCAGGGCCTTGTACGCGAACGGGCCGCTGGGGGAGGGCACCACCAGCTCCCACCGGTCGGGCGCGGTCGGCGCGGCCCACCAGCCCCGGTCCCACGACAGCGGCCCGGCGTCGCCGCGCACCGCGACCCACGCGCCGAACCCCACGTCGACCTCCGCCACGAACCGGGTGGTCCCGACCGCGGGCGGCGGGCGCGGGGCGAGCACCGCGACGATCCCCGGGTGGTCGGACACCGCGGGGTCGGTGAGCACGAGCCGCGCCTCCTGCACCTCCCACGCCGCCGCGCCGTGTACGAACAGGTGGTCGATCCGCTCCGGGTCGAGCGCGGCGGTGCCGTCGACGAACCCCATCGCCCCGAACGCGGCGTGGGTCGGGCTGCCGGCGCGGTCGTTCAGGTCGCCGGCGACCACCGCGTCGAGCCCCCACACCGGCACGAACGCGGCGGTCTGGCGCGCTTGGTCCTCGCGCGCGGCCGGGTCGACGTAGTCGAGGTGGACGGTGGTGAGGGACAGGCCCGGGGCCAGCTCCGCCACCAGCCCGACCCGGCGCAGGTCCCCCGGCGTGGCGTACGCGAGCTCGCGCACCGCGCCGAGCGGCTCGCGCGCGAACACCGCCACCCCTTCGTCGGCCTGGTCGGGGGTGCCCTCCCACCCCACGTGCGCGAACGCCCACGCCGAGCTCCAGTCGACCCCGGTGGCGTCGCGCACGTGGGGTGGG
>JBEBJC010001261.1:0-2299 GCA_040080105.1 Myxococcota bacterium | reverse complement strand
CCGCGCGACCGCGCGTGCGCGACCGCCACCATCGCCTCGTCGACCGACCACCCCTCGTTCGCGTCGAGCACCAGGCCCGCCGACGGGTGGGTCGACCAGATCGCGTCCATCCGCGCGAGGTCCGCGCCGAGCTCGCCGCCGACCTTCAGCTTGATCGTCGCGAACCCGCGCGACCGCCACAGCGCGCCGAGCTCGGCCGCCCGGGCCGGCGCGCAGATCGGCACCGTCACGTCGGTGACGACCTCGGCGTTCGAGGTGCCGAACCGGCGGTGCAAGGGGATGCCCTCCGCCTTCGCCACCGCGTCCCAGCAGGCCTGCTCGATCCCGGCCCGGGTGGCGGCGAACGTGGGCATCGCGGCGTGCAGCTCGTGCGCGAGGGCGCGCAGGTCGAGCGACCGCCCCGGCAGCCACTCCCCGACCCCGCGCACCGCCGCGTCCGCCTGCTCCCAGGTCTCCTCGGTGATCGGGTGCAGCGTGCCGACCTCCCCCCACCCCTCGGTGCCGTCCGACAACACCACCCGGACCGCCAGGTTCCGCACGGTGTCGAGCCGGGCGTTCGCCAGCACGAACGGGTCGACCAGCGGCACGAACAGCGGCACGCCCTCGATCGCGCGCACGATCGGCACGAGACCTCCCCGCGCAGCCTACCCCGCGGGGATCAGGGGCGCCGGCGCATCAGCCCCTCCTGGGCCGACGACGCCACCAGGCGGCCGGCGCGATCGAAGAACTGGCCCCGGACCAGCCCGCGCGACCCGCTCGCCGACGGGGAGTCGATCACGTGCAGCAGCCAATCGTCGATCCGGAACGGGCGGTGGAACCACATCGCGTGGTCGAGCGACGCGATGTGCAGCCCGGGCGACACGAACGACACGCCGTGCGGGAACAGCGCGGTGGTCAGCAGGTGGAAGTCCGAGGCGTACGCCAGCAGGTACCGGTGCAGGGCCGGATCGTCGGGCAGCGGGTCGGGGGTGCGCAACCACACCCGCCGCACCGGCGCGCGGACCTCGGGGGCGAACGGGTGCACCACGTCGACCGACCGCATCTCGATCGGCCGCTCGGCCATCGCCCGGCTCGCGAACGGCTCGGGCAGGGTGGTGGCCCAGTCGGCCGCCGCCTCCCAGTCCGTCCGCAGCGACTCCGGCGGCGGGACGTCGACCGGCGCGGGGGCCTGGTGGTCGAGCCCCGGCTCGTCGACCTGAAACGAAGCGGCGAGGCTGAAGATCGGCTCGCCGGCCTGCACGGCGACCACCCGGCGGGTGGTGAAGCTCTTGCCGTCGCGGATCCGGTCGACCTGGTACAGGATCGGCTTGCGCGCGTCGCCCTGGCGCAGGAAGTACCCGTGCAGCGAGTGAACACCGCGGTCGGCGGGGACGGTCCGCGCCGCGGCCGACAGCGCCTGGCCGAGCACCTGCCCGCCGTACACCGCTCCCCACCCGAGGTCCTGGCTCTGCCCGCGGAACAGGTTCACCTCGATCGGTTCGAGCCCGAGCAAATCGAGCAGCTCCTTCAGGATCGGACGCACCGGACCTCCGTGCCCCCGCGTACCCCGCCGGCCGCGGAGGTGGGGTTGACCTGCGGCTCCGACAGGCGCAGAATCGCACTTCGCAGGCAGTCGAACGCGGTGTTCTCGGCCTGTGTTCCGACGCGGGGCGGACATGCGCGAGTCGAACCGGTGGACACAGGGCAACCAGCGGGGAGCCACCCCGTCGAACGCTCCTCACTGGATCGAGGATCCACACGACGTGGACCCGTCCACCCGGATCGTGCGCACGTCGCCCCCGCCTCGCCCGGTGCGGCCGTCGGGCGGGTCGCAGATCGCGAAGTTGATCCCTCGCCCGCAGCCCGCGCCACCGCCGCCCGAGCCCGAAGGTGGCGGGTGGACGGTGCTCGCGACCGGCGCCGGCCTGTCGGCGGTCGCGTTGTTGGGGACCGGGGTGGTGAGCACCGGGGTGATCCTGCTCGCGCTGTTGGTGATGCCGCCGGCCGCTCCGGAGGTCGCCCCGTCGCTGGCGGCGCGCCCGGCGGCCACCGCGGCCGAACCCTCGGCCGGGGTCGAGGTGTTGCCCCCGCTCGGGTCGGGCTCGTCCCTCACCGCAGCCCCGTCCCGGAAGGAGCAGAGGAATCCCGGGGGTCGCCCGTCGGGGTGGCAGGAGTCGCTGACCGAGCTCGGCGCGACCGTCACCTCGTGGGTGTCCGACGCCCCCGCGCCGGCGCAGCCCGCGGTCGCGGTGATCGAGCTCCGAGAGCGGGAGGTTCCCTCGCCGACCGGAGCGCCTCAGCGGCCCGGTGAGCCTCCGAC
>JBEBJC010001260.1:0-2300 GCA_040080105.1 Myxococcota bacterium | reverse complement strand
GGTCCGCGTCGAGCGCGCGCGCGCCGAGGTCCTCGAGCTCGCCGAGCGCGTCGACGCCGATCACCTCACCTGGCCACCCGCCCAACGCCTCAGCGTGGTCGGTCCGCTCGACGAACGCCCACCGGCAGCCCGCGTCGTCGAGGATGTACCGCGCCTCGGACGCGAGGCTCGACGGGTAGATCGTGGTGACCACCGCCCCGGCCGCGGCGATCGCCTGCAGCAGCAACACCCACTCGACCCGGGTGCGGCACCAGATCGCGACCCGATCCCCGGGCTGCACTCCGCGCGCCAGCAGCCCGGCGGCGAGCGTCCGCACCCGGTCGTCGGCCTGACGCCAGGTGACCGACACCCAGCTCTGGGCGTCCGCCCGGTGCCGGAACGCCTCGGAGGTCGGCGTGGCGCGCACCCGGTCGCGCCACATCCGGGGGAGCGTGCTCACCCGTCGTCCTCGTCGTCGCCCCGGCGCCGCCCGCGCAGCATCCCCACCGCGCCGACCGCGACCACCACGAACCCGAGCCCGGCGCAGCCACACCCGGCCGGGCACAACACCACCGGAGAGCTCCACCGCGAGCCGAGCCAGTAGCTGACCTGGTCCCCGACGGTGACCGCGTGTGGCTCGGAGAACGTGGTCGAGCCGAGCACCGCCGCCACCGCCGCGTCGATGCCGGCTCCCCCGAGCCCCCAGGTCACCTGCACTCGGTCGCTGTCGGGGACCACCCCGAACGCCAGGCCCTCCCGCGGCGCCCAGGTGATCCCGCTGCGGTCTCCGGCCGCGGCGAGCTGGCCTGCGGGGACACTCGCGCCGAACAGGGCCTTGCGCGCGACCTCCTCGTGGCCCGCCCAGCTGTACGCGTCGACCACCCCGAGGTGGAGCGGCCGCGAGCAGGTGATCAGCACGTCCGGCTTGTCGCCGACCCGCGGACGCACCGCGGTCCAGCAACCGGTGAGGTCGGCGAGGCCCAGATCGCCCGCCGCCGAGATCCGATCGACCTCGGACGCCGCGATCGGCCGCCAGTCGGGCGGCAACGTGGTGGTCCCGCGCCCGGCGGTCACCGCCCCGCCGAACCCCGCGGGGGCGAGCTCGGCCGAGAACTCGAGCCGGCGCGCGATCTCGTTCCGGTCCTTGTCGGCGACCGACGACAGCCGCGCCGGCGCCATCACCGCGAACAGGAAGTCCCGCCCGTCGAGCTCGGTCACCGCGCCCTTCAGCACCACCGGGCCGACGTTCTTCAGCTGGAAGCTCACGTCGACGTACCCGAACGTGCGCCCGCCCTCGACGTGCACCGCCGCGGCCCCGATCGTCGGGTCGGCGCCCCCGTTCGCCTCGGCCTTCGCCGCGAACGTGGGGCCCCACGGGTCGGCCGGGTCGACCGGAGCGCGGATCGGCACCGCCCACGCCTGCAGGAAGATCGGGTCTCCCTCCACGCGCGCGTCGAGCTCGTGCACGTCCCACTTGGACATGTGCCATCGAGCTTTCGACAAATCGAGGCGGACACCGAGGTCCTCGAGAAGGTATTCTGGCGTGTCGTCCGCCGAAGCGGGCGACGAGAGACCGATCAGGATCAGGACGTTCGACATGGGAGTGCAATCTACCCCCCTCGGCGTCACGGATCGATTTGTTATGGGACTGGCCGGTGGAGGGGACCGATGAACGACCGGGCGACTCGGATCCATTTCGTGGCGGAGACTCAGCTCCCCACGGTTCGGGGGACGTACCGGGTGCGCGCGTACCGTGACCCGGTCTCCGGCACGGAGCCGCTCGCGATCGTGTCGGGCGACGTGGAAGGAAAGCCCCAGGTGCTGGTCCGCGTGCACGACGAGTGCCTCACGAGCGAGGTCCTGGGCTCGTTGAAGTGCGACTGCCGCGAGCAGCTCGAGTCCGCGCTCGACCGGATCCGCGAGGAAGACGGCGTGGTGATCTACCTGCGGCAGGAGGGCCGCGGGATCGGGCTCGCGAACAAGATCGCGGCGTACGCGCTCCAGGAGACCGGCCTCGACACGGTCGACGCGAACCGGGCGCTCGGCCTGCCCGACGACGCCCGCAGCTACGACGCCGCCGCTGCGATCCTCGCCGATCTCGGGCTCGACGGCGTGCGCCTGCTCACGAACAACCCGCGGAAGATCGAGCGGCTGACCGCGCTCGGGGTCGAGGTGACCGAGCGGGTGCCGCTGGTGATCGGCGGCAACCGCCACTCGGTCGGGTACATCCAGGCGAAGCGCACCCGGATGGGCCACCTGACCGAGGGGCACCCGATCCGGGTGCCGATGGCGATCGCCTCCAAGTAGTCGTGCTGTCTCTT
>JBEBJC010001259.1:0-2302 GCA_040080105.1 Myxococcota bacterium | reverse complement strand
TCCCACACCCCCGGCCCGACCGGGCTCGTGTGGGGCGCGCTCGCGCTGCTCGCCCTCCGGCGGCTCCCGCGAACGGTGTCTCCACACGGGGCGGCTGGGACCGGAGCGAGCGGGCGACCCTGACCGGGTTCTCCTCATGCCGGGGAACCACCCGGACGTTCCGCTCCCGAGCGTCGACCGGACCGCGCATTGGCCCAACGAGCACGAGGCGCTGCTCACCGACGCCCGCGGCCACGGCCTCCAGCTGGTCTCCTTCTCGTCGCTCGAGCAGGGCCCCGCCGGGCAGCGCTCCAGCACCCGCGGATACCAGGGTTCGCCGCGGCGCTCGGGGCCGACGTTCTGCAGCTCCACTCGTCTGCGTACCGTCGACCCTCCGACCTGCCCGGCGGGCGCGTCCTGGTCGTGGGGGCCGGGAACTCGGGCGCTCAGATCGCGGTCGAGCTCGCCGAGGCAGGGCGGGAGGTGGAGATCGCGTTCGACCACCTCCCCCGCCGGCTGCCACAGCGGCTGCTCGGACGCGACGTGTTCGACTGGCTCCACTGGTCGATGGCGCTCCACCACCGGGCGACCGGCTTCGGTCACGACTGGTCGTTGATCGAGATCCCCGAAGCGTCGCGGGCGGGGTCCCGCGGCACCGGCGTGGGGTGTCGGAGGTGGCCGGCCTGGCGTTCGTCGGGCTCCCGTGCCTTCACAGCAAGGGATCCGGGCTGCTCGGCTACGTCGGCTCGGCCGCAGAGCACGTCGCCGCAACGCTCGTCTGACCAAGGGGGGAGGGTTGGCCGGGAGGGCTACCCGTGGTAGATCGGGCCCATGTGGTACTTCCTACCAGCGTTCGCGTCCCCCGAGCTCCCCCCCCTACGAGACGAGGCCGACGTCCGGTACTTCCTCCGCACCGAACGCCCGGCCGCAGCCCTCGCGTGGTTGCGCGAACGGATGGCGGCCGAGCCCGATGAAGGGAAGTGGGTGCTCGTGTACCTAAATGGGCTCGCCCTCGAGCCGTCCCTGCGCCACGCGGCGCTCCCGGCGGCCGCCGAGGCGTGGGGCGCGTCGAACCCCGAATGGGCGGGGGTGGTGCAGGCCACCGCGGTGGCGGCGGCGGCGATGGACCCGGCGGTGAAGGCCCACGGGGTGTTCTCCTCCGCGGGTGACTGGTGCGAGCCGGCGCTGGCGGCGCTCGCACAGCTCCCGTCGACGCCCTCCGCGCGTAACCATACGTTGCTGGCCCGGTTGGACGCCGGGAGGACCTGTGGCATCGACGTGGCGGCGGACCAGGCGCTGTACAAGGAGGAGGGCCGCGCAGGCTTGCTCGGCCCCTACCTCGCCGCGGTGCACGGGCTGGACGACGGGATCGACCCGGCCGACTTGGCGGCGGCGAAGGAGGCACTCGCGGCCGAGCCGTTTCGCCTGGGCGACCTGCAGAGGTACGCCGCGCCGGATGCGACGGGTCCGGCGGCCGCCGAGGCTCGGGCGTGGATGCTCGACCAGTCGAGGTCCGCGATGGAAGCGGACCGGCCGGCATCGCTGTTGCTCGCCGCGAAGGTGTTCAGCCGCGCCGGGCTCCCCGAGGAGGAGAGCGCCGCCCGCGAGCGGCTGTTCGCGCTCGATCCCGACAACGAGGACAACTTGCGTACGCTCGCGATCGCTGAGACCGGTCCTGCCAACTTCGAGCCGCTCACGATCCTCGATCCGGCGGAACGCCAAGCGGCCCTGCTCGAGGAAGGGCGGGCGGAGCCCGAGTGGCACGGGTCGATCCTTTGGTTGAGCGGGGTCATGGACGCATCGGAGGAGCTGGGCGACGCCGACACGTTCCTGTGGGCCGCCACCCGGGCTGAACGGCTGGACGAGCGGTTCGTACTGCAGTTGGGGGCGGCGTCGATCGCGGCCGACCGGCGCCTCGGGCGGGCGGAGCGAAAGCTCGATCTCCGGATCGCCAACCTCTCCGATCCGCCCGACCGCATCGCCGGGTTCGACGGCGAGAGCGTGCGCGCCGCGGCGGCACGGCAATGGGCCACGGCGCTCGACGCGCGGGCGGCGGTGCGGGTTGCCCTTGGAGACGTCGCTGGCGCGATCGAGGACCTCGAGCAGGCGGTCGTCGTCGGCGGGTTCACCGCCGACCGGCGGTTGTCGCTCGCCGAGTTGTACGCCCCATCGTTCCCCCTTCGCGCCCAGGCGCTGGCGGTGGCGGCGGCGTACGCGCCGAACGACCCTCGGACCGAGGGGGTGGAGACTACGCTCGCCGAGGTGCTGAAACAAACCCAGCTGTGGCTCCCGCCGAACGCTGTGTCCGCCTACGTCGCGGCAG
>JBEBJC010001258.1:0-2304 GCA_040080105.1 Myxococcota bacterium | reverse complement strand
GCCCTAGGGAGGCCTACCGCGCGGGGCGGCCGTACACCCACGCGGCGAGCGGCGCGTAGATCGCGAACTGCAGCGCCGTGAACGCCGTCTCGATCTCCACGAACGCCGACACCGACGTCATCCGGTGCTTGGCCGCCACCGGCAGCACCACGAACGACCACGCGAGCAACCCGCACCCGGCGAACGCGAGGGCCGCGGTGCTCGCCCACGAGCGGCCCGGCGCCACGAACAGCCGCGGGAACGCCCACGAGAACAGCGCCCCCTGCAGGATCATCGACCCCAGCCCCATCGGGATCACCACGTCGGGCCGGTACGCCTCGAGCCGCTCGTACCAAGCGTGGAACCACACGAGGTGCCAGAGGTACCCGAGCGGGAACGTCGGGACCAAGTAGGCGGCGAACCCCAACCAGAACTGCCTGTCCATCCCTGACCTCCGAGATCACTTGTGAAACGCAAGCGATGTTAGTCAGGTGACTTGCGCGGCGCAAGAGAACCCATAGGGGATCTGCCCATGACCCACCGCGGCGCGCGCTCCGGCTGCCCGATCCACCTGGCCCTGAACCTGCTCGGCGACCCGTGGACGCTGCTCGTGGTGCGGGACCTGATGTTCAAGGGGCGGCACACGTTCTCCGACTTCCTCGGGGCCGAGGAGCACATCGCCACCAACGTGCTCACCGACCGGCTCCGCCGGCTCGAGGGCGCCGGGTTGATCACGCGGCGCCCCGACCCCGACGACGCGCGGAGGCACCGGTACCACCTGACCCGGGCCGGGATCTCGCTCGCGCCGGTGCTGGTCGACCTGGTGGTGTGGTCGGCCGACCACCTCGAGACCGACGCGCCCCCGGAGGTGGTGCACGCGATGCGCCACCACCGCGACGGGTTCCTGGCCGACCTCCTCGCGCGGTGGGAGCAGGCGAACGGCGGGTAGGCCCTCGACCCCGCTCCCGGTTGCGCGAGCTGGGTTGGACCGCTAGTGTGTACCAGTGGTCCACACCGATAGTCCAAACCGGCAGTCCGAGGAGGTCCCGATGTCCGTCCCCGAGCCCGCAGAACCCTGGCCCGACGCGTGGTGGGGCCTGTGCCGGAGCGCCTCGGTCCGCCCCGGTCGGCCCCACGGGGTGACCCGGCTCGGCCGCCGCCTGGTGTTGTGGCGCGACGCGGAGGGCCAGGCCCGGTGCGCCCACGCCGCCTGCCCCCACCGCGGCACCGATCTGTCGCTCGGCTCGGTACAGGGCGGCGCGCTCACCTGCCGGTACCACGGGTTCCGGTTCGGGGCCGACGGCGCGTGTACCCACGTCCCGTGTGAGGGGGCCGACGCGAAGATCCCGCCCCGGCTCCACCTGCGCGGCGTCCCGGTGATCGAGGCCCACGGGTACGTGTTCGGCTGGCTCGGCGACCCGGCGGAGGCGCCGGCCGCCCCGGGTTGGGTGCCCGACGCCCCCGAGCCGAGCGCCGGGGAAGGCCAGCGCGACCTCGAGTGGCCGGTGCGCCTCGGGCGCGCGGTGGAGTCGATGCTCGACATCCACCACCTGGTGCACGCCCACCCGATCGCGGCGATGCCCGGCTACACCCGGCTCGAGCCGTTCGACGCCGAGTTCGACGAGGGCGGGGTGCTGCGCAGCACCGGGCGCCTGCGCCGCGACGACCGGCCGGGCACCGGGCTGCTGTTCCGGATGGACCTCGCCCCGCCCGCGCAGCTGTGCCTGCGCCTGACCGAGCAGGTCGACGCGATCGTCGTGTGCACCCCGATCGACGCCGAGAACACCTGGCTCGGCCTGCGGTACCGGGTGCGGGTGCCGTGGCTCGGCGCCCTGCCCGGCGTCGACCGGCTGGTGAGTGAGCTCGCGATCGCGGTCGAGCTCGGCCTGGTCCAGCCCGACGACCTGCGGATGGTCGGGGCGGCCGAGCCGCGCGGGTTCACCCCGGCCGACGGACAGCTCGTCCACGCCGACAAGGCGATCGCCCTGTGGCACGGCTGGCGCGAGCGAGCCACGAGAGACCGTCCGCTGCGAGGTGCCGATGTCCCGCGCCCGGTTCGACCGGCTCGACCCCACACGCCGTGACGCGATCCTCGACGCGGCCGCCGCGCGGTTCGCCCAGTCCGGCTACGCCGAGGCCTCGTACAACCAGATCCTCGACGACGCCGGCCTGTCGAAGTCGAGCGCGTACTACCTGCTCGAAGGCAAGGCCGACCTGTACACGGCGGTGATGCGACGCGAGCTGGAGCGCCTGCTCGCGACGGTCCCCGTCCCCTCCCCTCCGGTCGACATCGACAGCTACTGGGCCGCGACCCGCGGGTGGCTC
>JBEBJC010000214.1:0-10872 GCA_040080105.1 Myxococcota bacterium | reverse complement strand
ACCCTCCGCCCGACGACGCACCCACCGGCGGCGGGGGCAAAGACGGCGGCGGCGGAGAACCACCTCCCACGGGCGGCGGTGACCCGCCCCCGTCCGACGAGGACCCAGGCGGAGGGGACCCGTGTCCGCCGAACGGTCCGCAAGATCGGCCAGGCCACACCGGCCCGTTCCCGAGTTGGGTGGAGGACCTGGCCGACATCCTGACTCGGCTGCTCGACGACGCCCGCAACGTGAGCGACGGCCCGGAGGACCCGTTCCTCGACGACACCGAGTTCGGAGACGCGGACGAGCTCGACTGGGACGATCCCCGCCCCGACGTGGGCCAAGACGCGACGCCCACCGCCCCCGAACCGGGCTTCGGCGACGACACGCCGGAGGTGGCGCTCACCGGCTTCGAGCCGTACGCTATACCGGTGCTGATCACCCAGCTAGACGGTCCAGAGCCGGGTCCGGCAGACCTGTTGGCGTTGGAGGTGGCGATCGAGATTTGGCTGGTCCTCCAGCTGTGGAACGCGCTCAGAGGTGGGACGGTCCTGTGCAGAGCCTGGTGCCCCACGGTGAACCTCGATCCGAACACGGCATGCCCGCCCTTCGTCGAGACCTACGCAGTTGGGTCGACCTGTCCGATCGCTTGTGCCAAGGCGCTCGCATCGTGCCTGCCGACCGCTGTTGGGGCGGGATGCAGCGGATACGGCCCGTTGGTATCGACAGCATGCAGCTAGCCCGATCATCCCACCTCCTGCACGAGCGCGAACTCGACAGGTTTCTTCTGTTGTCCGCGCAACTCAGACATCAGGCACCCTCCCTCGCGATCCGCAACGAACTCGTGGCGTGTGGCTTGAGATGTCGTGCGCTGTTGCGGAGACTCCTCGCGAACCCAGAAACACCAGCGCAGCTGTGGACGCTATGCCACGGCCTGACCGCCGCCGCCGATGGTCGGCTCGCTGCGGCCGCGATTCCGGCCACGGATCAACTCGACGACGATCTGGTGCGCGCCGCCGCGATGCAGGTGCTGGCACACAGCCCGAATCCGCGACGGTTCACACGGGTGTTCGTGAAGGGTATTCACGACCACGACTTCACGGTTCGGTTGGTCGCAGTGCAAGGTCTGCTGCTGTCCCACGGCCGCAGGGCGCCGAGGAAGGAGATTCGGGACGCGCTGCTGGAGTTCGCTAAGCGTCCTTCGGACGGGAACCATGGCCGGTCGCAGGTCCTGATGCATCTTGCCCGATGGGGCGGCAATGTCTATCGCGCCGTGCTGTCGTCGATTGCGGCGACAGATCCGTCCGTCGAAATGCGCGACGATGCCAATCAGTTCCTGCGAGAGGAGCACATCCGACGTCAGCGGTTGCTGACTCTTCATCGAACCTAGCGAACGGCGCAATGGGGCCTGGGTCCTGACACCCACGCCCCTCCCCTTCGTGCGGGCCGGATCCTACCGGTCCAGTGACGGACGAGGCCCCGCCGGGCCTCCGCTCAGCACCTCAGCCCACCGGATCCGCCCGGTCAGCTGCATCAGCAGGAACAGCGTCCCGATGCCGAGCACCGTGACCGTGAGCCCGGTCCACCCGTCGAAGAAGTGGGCGAACGAGAACCCGATCAGGTACACCCCCTGCGCGAGCCCCGCCTCGACCAGCGCGAACCGACCGCCGACCACCAGGCGGAGGTAGCTCGTGGTCAGGAACAGGCTCACCACCGCCGACAGCCCGAACGCCACCTCCACCGGCAGGTGGTCCGCGCTGTAGCCGAACAGCAGGTGGAACGCGAAGAACGCCGCCGCCAGGAACAGGTGGTTGATCGGGTGCACCTCGATCCGCTTCAGCAGCCCCAGCACGAAGATCCACATCGTGTACAGCGCGAGTGAGATCGGAGCCGACAGGCTCATCGCCGCCACCAGCGGGCCGGCCTGCACCCGCTGCGGCATCACCATCCCGATCGCCTGCCCGGTGACGAGCCGTTCGAAGTCCCACCGCAACGTCCACCCTCCGCCCGCCTCGGCCCTCGACGACGGCGACATCGCGTGCGCCGGGAAGTCGATCGCGCCGAAGTCGGTGGTCATGGCCAGCCGGAGGTCGCGCACCTGGCCGACCGACCAGTCGGGTACCGGCCGGTACACGAAGCTGTCCCGGCCGCGGCTGCGGTACGACACGGTGAACGACACGGTGCGGCCGGCCTCGACCGGCACCCGCGCCTCCACCGCGCCCTGCACCGGGACCACGTCCCACCGCTCCACCCCGTCCACCACCAGGTGGAAGTCGTCGTACATCCCGTCGGCCTGCGGGAACTCGAACCGGATCGCCAGCTCCCCGGACTCGGACCGCTCGTGGTGGTAGGTGTACCGCCCCTCGAACACCACGTCGTACAGGGCGAACCAGATCAGCCCCTTGCGCCGCGGGTCGAGGCGCAGGTCGATCGTGGCGTCGGTCGACCCGAGCGCCATCGGGTCGCGCTGGGTGTGCACCGCGTCGACGGTGCGCACGACCTGCTGTCCATCCCGATCGAGCACCGCGCGCCCGGACGCGTCGGTCACCCCCTGGTGCTCCCGCACGTACACCGGGTGCTCGAACGTGACCGCGGGGGCGCGCTGCTCGAGCGGCGCGCCCCACAGCTCCGCCACCTGCCCCGACAGCGACGACTCCTGCTCGGACGACCGGTACCCCATGATCCCCGACAGCAGCAGCCACGCCGCGGTCGCGCCGGCCAGGATCACCAGCAACGCGACCATCCGCCCGATCTGATGCATCGAACCTCCCGATCGCGGGATAGCTCTGGCCTCGCGGGCGGGGCGCGCGCGCCCTGCGCAGCGATCCCGCGCAGGGCGTGCAGCGGGCGTGCACGCGGCTCACCACTCGATCGCGTCGATCCCCTGTCGGCCGACGCCCGGCGACTTCGCCCAGGTCGACTCGAGCTTGAGCACCCCGCGGGGGCACACGTGGGCGCACATCCCGCAGCCCACGCAGCTCGCCCGGGTGAACGTCTGGTTCGACTGGGCGTAGCTGCGCACGTCGATCCCCATCTCACAGTAGGTGGTGCAGTTGCCGCAGCTGATGCACATGTCCGGCTTGACCCGGATCCGGAACCGCCCGATCCGCTGGGTGACGCCTAGCCACGCGGCCATCGGGCAGAAGTTGCGGCACCACACCCGCGGCCCGAGCAGCGGGTACAGCCCGGTGCCCACCACGCCCGCGAGCACCGCGCCCACGCCGAACCCCCACGCCTGCTTCACCCCCTCGGCGAGCTCGGCGAACCCCGGCGCCTTGAACGCGAGCATCTGGCCGACCGCGACCACCGCGGTCATCGCGACCGCCCCGCCGAGCACCGTGTGGATCGCCACCTTCTCGAACCGCCACGACCGGCTGGTGCTCGAGGTGAGGTGGCGCCACGGGTCGCCCATCGTGTTCGCCAGCGCGCCGCACCCACACACCCACGAGCAGTACCACCGCTTGCCGAACAGCCCGGCGAGCAGCGGCGCGACCCCGAGCGCACCCACGACCGTGTACACCGCGAGGTACGTGGGCAGGGACTGCAAGGTGTGCGGGAACAGGTAGTCGTACTTCAACGGCCAGAAGTACGAGAAGTAGAACTCCGGTTGGCCGAACATCGGGAGCACGAACGGCAGGGTGAACCCGAGCAGCACCTGCACCGTCACGTTGGTCGCGATCCGGAGCTGGTTGTACCGGCTGTTCCCGTGGTGACGGAGGTAGTACACCGCCCCGCCGATCATCCCGACACAGTACAGCAGACCGTACAGGTACCACTTGTTGCCCAGCCCCAGCGCGCGGGAGATCGGCGTGAGCCACTCGGTCCAGTACAACACACAGTAGAACCCGATCAGCCCGAGGCTCGCAGCCCAGCCGCCGATCCCCCGGTTCCGCCACGGCTGGCGGTAGGTGGTCATCAGACCCTGTTGCGCTTGCAGCTGCACTCATGCCTCCGGGGGCCGGGTGGTGACCCGGAGCGGCGGGACGAACTCGGTGTCGAACTGGGCCTCGTTCAGGTGATCGAGCACGTACGCCGGGGACCGGCGCTCCTCGATCCATCGCACACAGACGGTGTGGTCCCACCGCCTGCCCAGGAAGTTGAACCCGAGCACCCGACCGTCGCGGTACACCAGGCGGGTGGTGCTCCGGACGGCCCCCTCCTCCACGAACGTCCAGTTCTGCTCGCCCGGAAGACCGAGGTTCACCGCGCCGACCGTGGTGTACTCGATGTCCATCAGCTTGGCCGAGTTGTACCAGGTGCCGCGCGCGTACGAGGTGTCGTCGCCCAGGAGCTGCCGCCCGGCCACCCGCCCCTGGTCGCGCGCCGTGTACCACAGCTGCTCCGGGCGGGACTTCCCGTCGAACCACCGGACGCTGGCGCAGTCTCCGGCGGCCCACACGTCCGGGACCTCGGTGCGGAGCTGCGCGTCGACCTTGAGGCCGCCGCCCGGGTCGGTCGGCACGACGCCTCCGAGCCACGCGGTGTTCGGCACGACCCCGATCGCGACCACCACCAGGTCGGCGTCGATCGGGCCCGCCTCGGTGTCGACCCGCGTCACCGTGCCGTCGGCCCCGGCCCCCAGCGCGGTCACGTTCGACCCGAGCCGCACGTCGACCCCGTGCCCGCGCAGCGCCTCCGCCACGAACCCGGCCTCGGTCCGATCGAGTGCTATCGGCCAGAACGACTCCTCGCGCACCACGAACGTCGGGCGGAGCCCGGCCGCGAGCAGCGCCTCGACCGTCTCGACCCCGATCAGGCCGCCGCCGATCACCACCGGTCGGGTCGCGCGCCGCCCGCGCACCGAAGCCGCCGACGGCCGCCGGCGGTACGGGCTGTCCGGCGGAGACGGCACCGCGTCGGCGTTCGGTGGACGATCGACCCCGGAGCGCCCGTGGACCTCCTGCTCGAGCCACTCGAGGTCCTGCAGCGACACGAACGACCCGACGCCCACCGCCTCCGAGCCGGGCCACGGGGCCGGGCGGGGGCGCGAGCCGCACGCGAGCAGCAGGCGATCGTACGGGATCCGCCGACCGTCGTGGGTCACGACCTCCCGCGCCGCCACATCGAGCGACACCGCGCGCGCCCGCACCCGCTCGAGCCGGAGCCGCGTGTACACGTCCCGCTCGAGCGGCTCGGTGTCGCGGTACGCGAGCTGCCCGGCGAGCACGTACATCAGCGCGGTGCGGCTGAAGAAGTGGTCCGACTCCTCGCTGACCACCGCGATCGACCAGCTCGGCTCACGCGCGCGCACCGTCATCGCGGCCTCGAGCCCAGCGACGCCGTTCCCAACGATCACCACCCGCAAGTCGCCTCCCCGCTGCTGCCAGTCACCACACCCCGCCGACCGTTACGCGCGGGGCAGCGGGGACCGTTCGCTCAGTGGCCACCTTCGAGCAGGGCCCCGAGCACCGACAGCACGGTGAGGCCGCCGAACAGGAACACCACCGAGCCGATCACCACCGCCTGGAACGCGATCCACCCGCCGGACACCATCGCCCCGACCAGGGACGGGACGGCCCCCACCCCGTGGACCTGCGACGCGCGGAAGCCCACGATCCCGGTGACGAGGCCGGCGAACGCCAGGAACCACTCGACCGGGACGAACAACAACATGAACATCCCGACGAACGGGATCCACCCGATGCACATCCCGCCGATCCACAGCAGGATCAGCGCGACGGAGAACACCAGCGAAAGGGTCCCGGCCAGGTTGCTCGGTTGGGAGTCCACGGCACCTCCGTACCCGCAACGCGTAGCCCGAGATCGAGGGATGCACCACGAACCGCGGGCGGGGTGTTAGGATCCGCCGATGTGGTGGGTGTGGCTCGCGGGGTGTGGGGAGCCGCCGGCGGGGGAGCACGACCAGCTCGACCCCGTGGCGAGGTTGGTGCGCGTGTCGATGGCCGTCCGCGGGACGCGCCCCACGCTCGCCGAGATCGAGGCCGTCCGCGACGACCCGGACGCGATCCGGGGCCTGGTGCACCAGTGGCTCGAGTCCGACGCGTTCGGCCTGACGATCAAGGACATGTGGTCCGAGATCCTCGAGCTGCGCAACGACACGTTCCACCAGCTCCCGGCGCTGGGCGACATGCAAGGGTACAAGCTCGGCGACATGTACCGCGGCACCGTCGAGGAGCCGCTCGAGCTGGTGCGGTACGTCGTGATGAACGACCGCCCGTTCACCGAGGTGGTCACCGCCGACTACATGCTCACCGACGAGATCACCGCCGGGATCTACGGCGTGCCGTACGAGCCCGAGGCGGGGGGGTGGCAGGTCTCGCGCTGGCCGGACGACCGTCCGCTCGCCGGGCTGTTGTCGAGCGCCCAGGTCTGGCGTCGGTGGGAGTCCGACGGCAGCAACTTCAACCGGATGCGCGCGAACATGGTCGCCGGCAAGCTGCTGTGCGAGCCGTTCGAGAGCCGGGACATCGTGGTGTCGGGCGGGATCGACGTGGCCGACCCCGACGCGGTCGCGAACGCGGTGCGCACCGACCCGGCGTGTGTCGCGTGCCACCAGTCGCTCGACCCGCTCGCCGGGTACTTCTGGGGCTACAAGCGGCTGGTCCACCGGAACTACGTCGCCGACAGCATCAACTCCGGGTGTGAGTTCGACTGGGGCCAGTCGGTGCCCGAGTTCGGGATCAGCTACCTGCCCGAGGACTACTGCTACCCGATCCGCCAGTACAACCCGGCCGACGAGGACGACTGGTACAGCTGGGGCTTGCGGGAGCCGGCGTACTTCGGCCAGCCGCTCGGCGACGCGTCCGACCTCGGGCGGGCGATCGCCGCCGACTCGCGGTTCTCCGCGTGTATGGCGCGCCAGTTCGCCGGGTACCTCGCCCAGGTCGAGCCTGCGGAGGTCCCGTTCGACGCCACCACCCGCTGGCAGCAGGTGCTCGAGTCGACCGGGTTCGACGCGAAGGAGATGGTCGCCGCGATCGTGCTCGACCCCGCGTTCAGCCGGCGCAGCCCGACCGACGACGACCCGCTGGGCGGACTGCACACCGTGCGCCCGGAGCAATACGCCCGCGCGGTAGAGGACCTGACCGGGTTCCGCTGGTGGTCGGTGGCCGACCGGGCGGACTGCGCCAGCACGAACGTCGACGTGGCGCGGTTCGGGACCCAGTGTTGGGGGCCGGTCGACCTGTCCGACAGCGACGTGTTCGGGTTCCGCGCGATGGCGGGCGGCGTCGACGGCAAGGTGGTGCTCGCGCCCACCCGCACCGTCACCCCGACCAAGACGTTGGTGATGGCGCAGCTCGCGAACAACGCCGCCGGCTACGTGGTCGAGCACGACTTCGCGCTGCCGGCGGACCAGCGCCGCCTGCTCGGTCGGGTCGAGCCCGACACCACCGACCGCGGCGCGATCGAGGCCCAGCTCGCGGAGCTGCACGCCCGGATCCTGGGCGAGCCGCTCGACCCGGGCGCCCCCGAGATCGACGACGACTACGCGCTGTTCGAGCTCGGCGGGTGGGAGCTCGCGATCTCCGCCCTGCTGCAGGACCCTCGGATGATGTTCTACTGATGCGCACCTGGCTGCTGGCGTTGGCGGCGTGCACCGGCGACGGGGAGGCCGATCCGTGCGCCGACGCCCCCACGTGGGACGGCTTCGCCGAGGGGTACGTGCAGACCTGGTGCCTGCCGTGCCACTCGGCGATCGTGACCGGGCCCGATCGGCAAGGGGCGCCGGAGGGGCTCGACTTCGACCAGTGGAGCGAGGTGTACCCGTACCGCGACCGGTTCGCGCTGCGGGCCACGGGCGAGGTGCCGGAGGAGCTCGGGCCGATGCCGCCGATGGGGGGCGTGCCGCAGAGCCAGGTCGAGCTGCTCGGCGAGTGGCTCGCCTGCGGGGCGAACGGGCACGACGACCCCCCGGGGCCGTGTGACGCCCCGGCGACGACCGGGCCGGTGGCGGTGGCGAGCCAGGCGGAGGCCGACGCGTGGTGCAGCTCGGTCGGCCCGGCGAGCGCGGCCTCGGTGACGGTCACCGGCGACGCCGCGCTCGGTTGCCTGTGCGCCGTCGACGGGGAGCTGCGGGTCGAGGGCGGGCGCGCCGAGTTCCCGCTGCTCACCTCGGTCGACGGTGACCTCGTCGGCCGCGCCGGGGCCTTGTCGGCGCCCGAGCTCGCGCGGGTCGGCGGAGCGGTGGAGGTCGCCGGGTCCCAGGTCACCGAGTGGGCCACCCCATCCCTGGCCGACGTGGGGGGCCGGGTCGCGTTCGACGACGCGCCCGCCCTCGGCTCGCTCGAGCTCGACCACCTGCACGACGTGGGCGGGGAGATGATCGTGCGCGGGCTGCCGCTGCTCGGCTCGCTCCACCTCCCGCGGCTGCGCTCGGTCGGGGGAGACCTGGTGATCGAGGGGCTGTCGGGCCTCACCGCGCTCACCAGCACCCAGTCGCTCGAGTCGGTGCGGGGGTCGCTGATCCTGCGCCAGCTGCCGCAGCTGCCGGTGCTCGACGACTGGCAGTTCGTGTTCCTGTACGAGGTCGGCGGCGACGTGGTGATCGCGGACAACCCCGCGATGCTCGCGATCCACGGGTTCCCGATGCTCGGGTGCGCCGGCGCGTTCCCGTCGCAGATCGCGCCCGACTGCTCCGCCGACTGGGCGATGCCCGGCAGCCTGATCATCGAAGGCAACGACGCGCTGCAGCAGGTGCCCGGGTTCGACAACCTCGAGCACATCGCGGGCGACCTGGTGTTGCGCGACAACGCCACCCTCGACTCGGTGCAGGGGCTGATCCACCTCGCGCGGATCGACGGGGCGCTGGTGCTGGAGGACCTCCGCACCGTCGCGAACTTGTCGGGGTTCGGCGCGCTCGCCACCGCCGGCGAGCTCCGGATGACCCGGATCGGCGAGGTCGTGTCCGCCGACTTCCCGCGGTTGACCGCGATCGACCGCGACCTGCGGGTGCAGGAGTGCCCGAAGCTCTCGTCGATCCTCGGGTTCCCGCTGCTCACCCAGGTCGGCGGCACGTTCTCCGTCACCAACAACGTCGAGCTGGTCGACATCTCCGGGTTCGGACCGCTGCAGAGGGTCGGCGGCGACTTCGAGGTGGTGGACAACCCGGTGTTGTCGACGCACGTGGTCGAGTCGTGGCTGTCGGCGGTCGACGTGGGAGGTTCGTCGACCGTCTCCGGCAACGGGCCGTAGCGCAGCCCTCACCCACGAGGGACCGCCCTCGTTAAGCTGCGGTCGGAGGGCGGGTGGAGATCGCGGCGGGGACCGTGATCGACGATCGGTACGAGGTGCTGGGCCGGATCGGCACCGGCGCGGTGGCGGAGGTGTACCTCGCCCGCCACCTCCAGCTCGGGTCGCTCGTCGCGGTGAAGGTGCTGCTGCTGCCCACGGCCGCGGTGCAGACCCGGCTGATGCAGGAGGGACGCCTGCAGGGCGCCCTGCGTGACCGCCACGTGGTGTCGGTCACCGACATGGTCGAGATCGACGGCTGCCCCGGGCTGGTGATGGAGTACGTCCGCGGGCCGTCGTTGCAGCGGCTGCTCCAGCACCTGCAGTTCGACCTCGACCAGGCGCGGGCGCTGGGGGCCGGGATCTTGCTCGGCGTCCGCGCCGCGCACCAGATCGGGCTGGTCCACCGCGACCTGAAGCCGGCCAACGTGCTGATCGAGGTCACCGACAGCGCGCTCGTGCCGAAGATCGCCGACTTCGGCCTGGCGAAGCTGCTCCAACCCGAGGCCGAAGGGGGCACGGCGACCCGCACCGGCAGCACGTTGGGGACGCCTGCGTACATGGCGCCCGAGCAGATCCGCGACGCGCGGCAGGTCGACGAGCGGGCCGACGTGTTCTCGCTCGGGGCGGTGCTGTACGAGCTGCTCACCGGGCGGCGGGCGTTCCCCGGCGACGACCTGCTCGACCTGTACGACCACATCCGCGACGGCAAGTACGTGCCGGTGCGCACGCTCGCGCCCGAGGTGCCCCCCGAGCTCGAGCAGGTGATCGACGCGGCGCTCGCGGTGGACCGCGACCGGCGGATCGGCTCGGTGCAGGAGCTGCTCGATCGGTTCACCGACGGCCGCGGGGACGCGGCGGCGGAGCTCGAGTGGAGCGGGGCGGTGTTGTCCCTCGCGGCGGGCCTCGCCCCCGACGGCGGGCGCCAGAGCCCGTCCCACGGCGCGTCCGGCGCGACATTCGACCTCGAAGCCGGCCGGGAGCGGCCGGCGCCCGAGCTCGCCGCGGACCCGCCGTCGGTCGATCGGGGGCTCCGGCGGATCCAGCGCCCGGTGACCCTGGTGGCGCTCGCGGCGCTCGGCGTCGGCGGCGCGGCGCTCGGCTGCCTCGGGGGGACCGCGCTGATCGGGGTCGGCCTGGCGAGCGATTTCATCGAGTGGGGCCCGCGGATGGCGCCCGAGCGGCTGCGGGTCGCGTACACCCCGAGCGAGATCCCGCGCGTGTCGGCGGACCCGGCGGTGGAGGGCGAGGTGCGCGAGGCGTGGGTCGCGGTGCGCCAGGCGAGCGCGCGGGCCGCCGCCACCCACCTCGCGACCGCCGCCGAGCGCGGCGACGTGGCCGGCGACCCGGGCCCGCACCTGCTGCTGGCGACCGCGCTGCTGTGGGAGGGAGACCCGGCCGCGTACGACCAGATCGAGCAGGCGGCGGTGCTGGCGGAGAAGCGGAAGGGGCCGGTGGCGGACCTCGCCCGGCTCGCCGACGCCGCCACCCGGGGCTCGCTCGACGTGCAGCGGGTCGACGCCCACCTGGCCGCGTGGCCCGACGACCTGCTGGCGCTGCTGCTGCTCGCGAGCCTCGACGGGTGGGATCCGGAGCGGCGGGTCGAGCTGCTCCGGGCGGCGATCGCGCTCGACCCGGAGGGCGCGGCCGGGCGGGTGGTGCTGGCCGAGCTGTGGCTCGAGCGCGGCCGCGCCCTCCGGG
>JBEBJC010000213.1:0-10875 GCA_040080105.1 Myxococcota bacterium | reverse complement strand
GGGTGGGTCCGCGGCACCCGACCAGGGTCGCCAGGGTCGAGAGCACCACCCGCACCTCCGAGCCCACTGTACCCGGGTCCCGCCGTCTCGCGGGCCCTCAGGGTTGGTCGGACGGATCCCACCCGGTGGCCTTGCCTTCCTCCAACGCGTCGAGCGTGGCCACCTGGGCCTCGGTGAGCTCGAAGTCGAACACCGCGAGGTTCTCGCGCAGCCGCTCGGGCCGGACCGACTTCGGCAGCACCACCGCGCCGTGCTGGAGCCCCCAGCGCAACAGCACCTGGGCGACGGTCCGGCCGACCTCACTCGCGACCTGCGCCAGCACCGGGTGATCGAGGCGTTGCCCCCGGGTGAGCGGGCTGTAGGCCTCGATCGCGATGCCGTTCGCCGCGCACAGCGCCGTGGTGTCGCGCCGCTGCAGGAACGGGCTCAGCTCGATCTGGTCGACCGCCGGCGGCGTGCGACAGCTCGCCAGCAGCTCCTCGAGGTGCGGCACCAGGAAGTTGCTGACCCCGATCGACCGGGCACGACCGTCGGCGTGGAGCGCCTCCAGGGCCCGCCAGGAGTCGAGCCGACGCCCGCGGACCGGCCAGTGGATCAGGTACAGGTCGACGTAGTCGAGGCCGAGCTTCGCGAGCGACTTGTCGAACGCCTTGAGCGTGCGGTCGTAGCCGTGATCGTCGTTGAACAGCTTGGTGGTGACGAACACCTCGGACCGCGGCAGGCCGCTCTCGAGCACCGCCCGGCCGACGTCCGCTTCGTTGCCGTAGATCTTGGCGGTGTCGATGTGGCGGTACCCGAGCTGGAGCGCGGTCCGCACGGTGTCGTGGGTGACCTCGCCTCGCGGGGTCTGGTACACCCCGAGGCCGACGCGGGGGATCGAGGTGCCGTCTCGCAGGCGGAGCGTGGGAGTCATCCCGCTGCTTACCCTCAGCGGCGCCGGAGCGGCTCGGGGAGAGTGATCGCCGTTCCGCCCCGGGTGAAGTACAGACCGAGATGCATCCACCCGTCCCCTCGATCCCGGGCGTCCTGTACGTCGAGTCGTTCCTCGCCGACGCCGACCAGATGTTCACCTGGGCGCTCGCGAACGCGCCGTGGGACGATCGGATCCGGGCGCGCAAGACCGCGAGCTTCGGCGTGCCGTACGACTACGCCGGCCTCGACTACGCGGAGAGCCCGTTCCCACCGGAGCTCGACGCCGTGAGGGTCGCGGTCGGCGCGCGGGTGGGGATGTCGCCGAACAACTGCCTGTTGAACTACTACCCGGACGGCCGGTCCCGGATGGGCTTCCACTCCGACTCGGCGATGGGGCTGGTGCCGGGCTCGGGGGTGGGGATCGTGTCGCTGGGCGCGGCGCGCAAGCTGCGGTTCCGGCGCACCGCCCAGCCCGACGAGCGGCTCGATTACCTGCTCGAGCCGGGCTCGCTGCTGTTCATGGCGGTCGAGGTGCAGTCCGAGTGGCAGCACGCGGTGCCCCGGAACTCCCGGCCGCTGCCCCGGATCTCCCTCACGTTCCGGGCGGTCGCCGGCCGGTGACGGCGCGATCGGTCGTCAGGCCGGACCGCCGAAGAACCGCACCAGGGCCGGGCCGAGCTGCTCGGGGACCAAGTCGTGGGTCGCCCCCTCCAGGATCGCCGCCTTCGCCGACACGAGGCGCGCGGCCAGCACGGCCGCCGTCCGCGCCATGAACGGAGGAGCCGCTCCGCCCGCGGCCACCAGCGTGGGGACCTGCACCGCGGAGCCGGCCGCCTCCGGCAGGAGCCCGTGGCCGACCAACCGGGCGTCGTACACCAGCGTGTGGGCCATCCCCTCCAACGCCTGGCGGAACGGCGCGCTCCGGAGCGCCTCGACCCGATCGGCCGGCAGGCCGACGAGCTCGCGTTGGAACCACTCCACCGCGTCTCCGCGCCGACCCTCCTCCACCAGCCCCTGCAGCCGTGTCGCGTGGTCCGGGCCCGGCGGGCCGTCGACTCGGAGCGGCAGGTCGTACAGCGCCAGGCGCGCGATCTGCACCCCCGCGTCGGCCGCGCGGAGCGCCAGGATCGCACCCGACGAGAACCCGAGCACCGACGCTGCGCGGTCCCCGATCACCGCCGCGAGGTCCTCGATCTCACGCTCGACCGCGTAGGGCGGACGGTCGCCACTGTCTCCGCGCCCGCGCCGGTCGTACCGGACGACCTCGAACCGGGGTGCCAGCGCCCGCGCCAGCTCAGCCCCGGTGCCCCTGTCGTTGAACGCGCCGACCACGAACACCACCCGGGGCCCCTGTCCGCTCGTCTCCACCGCGATCCGCGTCCCGTCCGCCGACGTCACGAAGCTCATCTCGACCTCCGTCGAGGGAGACCCGAACCGGCGGCCGAACTCATCGGCCATTCGTCAGAGCGCTGTCGGCAGGCCGAATCTTCCGCACATCGTCGGCGCGAAGGTCACGACCTCCGCCACCTCTCCCGCCTCGATTTGCAGCAGGTGGACCGAGACCAGCGCGGACGCCGCCTCCCCGGGGCGGGTGAGGTAGGTCGCGACCGCCGGCTGCCGGTTCGCCGCGGTCACCACCGTGCGGAACGTGCCCAGGCGGCTGATCGGGAACCGCTCGTACAGCCGCGCGATCGCGTCGCGGCCTGCGAACCACAGCGGGGCCGGCGGCATGGACCAGCGGGCATCCTTGCGCATCAGGCGCACCAGCGCGTCGGAGTCGCCCTGCTCCCACGCCGCCACGAAGTGGTCCACCACCTCCCGCTCGCGCTCGTCCGGAGGGGCGACCGGCGGACCCCACCTGCGCAGCGTCGCCCGGGCCCGCTGGAGCGCGCTGTTCACCGCCGGGATCGACAGGCCGAGGAGTTCGGCGACCTCGCGGGCGGGTAGCTCGAGCGCCTCGCGCAGCACCAGGACCGCCCTCGGACGCGGCGACAGGCGCTGGAGCGCGGCCAGGTACGCGAGCCCCACCGACTGGCGGGTCACGAGGGCCTCGTCGGGCAGCGGGTCCTGGTCCAACAGCCGATCGGGGAGCGGCTCGAGCCACGGGAGCTCTGGGGACCAGGGTGGCTGTTCACGAGCCTCCGAAGCCGGGGTGTCGGCGGTGACCGGCGCAGCCAGGTCCAGCGGCAACACCCGGCGGGGGGCGCGCGCGAGCCGGCTCAAGGCGGCGTTGGTGGCGATCCGGAGGAGCCAGGTCCGGAGCGTGGATCGGCCCTCGAAGCCGTCCCGCCCGCGCCACGCGCGCAACAGCGTCTCCTGGACCAGCTCCTCGGCGTCCTCGACCGAGCCGGTCATCCGGTAGCAGTGCAGCCGCAGCACGCCGCGGTGGCGCTCGGCGAGCGCGACGAACTCCGACTCCGGCGTGGCAGGTCGCTCGGGGGTCACTCGGTCCGCCACGAACAGGGTGGGCCAGGTGGCAAGGCGGGTCGGCTCACGAACCTCCTCCGAACGCGGTCAGCCGCTCGGCGAGCGGCCGATACCCGAGGCGCCGCGCTTTCTCGGCGCCGATCCGGGCCTCCGCGTTGTCGCCGAGCTCGGCCGCGAGGAGGTGCGCCCGCAGCACGAGCTCGACCTCGCCGGTGCGGTCGGTCCAGGACCTGAGCGCTCCGAGGTGGTGTGCGCCCGCCTCGGCGTCGCCCGAACGCGCCGCGATCGTGCCGAGGACTGCGTCGCAGTGCGCGACATGACCCGGCCATCGGCGCGCGGCGCACCGCTCCTGGTTCCGGACGGTGCGCTCGCGCGCGAGGGACCACTCGCCGCGCGCCACCAGGTGCTCCGCCTCCCACAGCCCGCGCCGCTCCATCGGGTCGTCGCCGAGCGCGCGCACCGCGGCGAACGCCTGCCCCGCGAGCTCCGAGCGGCCCTGGTCGTCGAGGATCGCGCCCCGCATCGCGACCGCTCGCACGACGTGGGGCGGGTCGTCCAGCCCCTCCGCCACCGCGGCGGCGGCGTCGATCGTCTCGAGCGCCTCGTCGAGGTCGCCCGCGAGGCGCTGGGCGTACGCGAGCGCGCGCAGCGCGGTGGTGAGCACGACCCCGTCGCCGGCGGTGCGGGCTCCGGACGCCACCCGGGCGAACGCCGCGACCCCGCCGCGGAGGTCACCCTGTGCGACGGCGAACAGCCCCTCTTCGTACCGGAGGTTCACTTGGTCTCGAGGCGGCAGCCCTTCGCCGAACGCGCGGGTCAACCGGGCGCCGCGCGCCATCTCCCCCTGGCGTAGGCCGAGGTGCGCGAACCCGCCGAGGGCGCGCTGGTACAGCAGGTACGCCTCGACCGCGCGGCCCGCGCCGACCGTGTGGTGGACCAGCCGCTCCACCCGGTCCAACACCCCCGGATCGGTGATGTCGAGCCGCGACCCCAACGTCTCGGCGAGGCGCGCCCGCTCCGCCTCGTGCAGTGGCGCCCCTCGCTGCTCGAGCAACGTGCCGGCGAACCGCGCGACCAGCGGGTGGAGCCACGCGCGGGATCCGTCGGACGCGGCCAGCCCGAACCCGCGCAGCTTCCCGAGCGCTCGGTCGATCGCGCGGGCAGGGACGGCGATCGGGAGGCCGGCGAGGGTGGCCGCGGTGGCCCCGGACGGGAAGATCGACAGCGCCGCGAACACCGCTCGCTCCTCGGCGGTGAGGCGCGCCGCGAGGGCCTCGAGCACGGTGAGGAGCCTGCGGGCGAGGGGGTCCTCCCGCGTGTGCTCCCGGAGGTCGAGCTGGTCGAGGTCCGCGAGCCGGCCGCCGCCGCCCAGGTACACGCCGACCATCCCGAGTGACAGCGGGTGTCCGCCGGCCCACTGCGCCGCCGCAGGGTCGTTCACCCCGTACGTGGCGACCAGCGCCTCGCTGTCGTCCGCCGCGAGCGGGGGCAGGTCGATCCGGCGGTACCCCGGCAGGCGCTCGAGCTCGGGCGGGCCGGCCCGGGTGGTCAGCAGCGCCCGGGCCCGACCGAGCCCCGTCGCGAGCGCCACCAGGAGCCGCCGCAGCCCGGAGTCCTCGAGCTCACCCACCGACCGCTGGCCGAGCCCGTCGGCTTGTACGACCTCGACCCCGTCGAGCACCAGCAGCAGCGGACCGGCGCCGGCGAGCGCCCGCTCGATCCGCTCCATCCGAGCCCCGGCGGGTTCGGGGGCCTGCCCGAGGTGGATGAGCAGCGCGTCCACCATCCCCTCGACCTTCGGGTCCTGGTAGAAGCTCCACACGAACGCCCGCTCACACAGCTGGGCGGCCAGCGCCGTCTTCCCCGCGCCGCCGATCGCCACCACCGCCACCACCCGCTGCCGGTCGTCGGCGTCGCGCCACCGGGTCAGATCTGCCAGCAGGTCGGCGCGTCCCACGAACGCCGGGGTCGGGGGCAGGTGGTGCGGGCCGCCGCGAGGGGCCTCCACCACGAGCTCTTCCACCGGGACGCCCAGCTCGGAGGCGAGCCGCTCCACGATCCGGCGGCGCTCGGCCCGCCGGACGTCGAACCCGCCCGCGTTGACCGCGCCCGACTCGTACCGGCGGTAGGTGCGGACGTCGACGCCGATCGACCGGGCGAGGTCGTCCTGGGTCAACTCGAGCGCGAGCCGCGCCTCGGACAGGCGTTCGTGAGCGAACCGCACGTCCCACCGTACCTCACGCCGCTCCGATCCGGTTCGATCCGGTTCGATCCGGTCCTGCCCTCGTCCGATCCGCCCCCGCCCGGACACGATGGGGACATGAAACTCACCGCGCTGCTCCGTGACCCCCCCCGCCCGACGATCACCGAGGACCGAGACGGCTTGGTCGTCGTCCTCGACGACGTGCTCTCCCCGCGGGAGTGCGCCGACCTCGTGGAGGCCGGCGAGCGCGTCGGGTTCGACGGGGCGCCGATCACCGTCGGACCCGGGAAGTTCGTGTACCACCCCGAGGTGCGGGACAACACCCGCGCGATGGTCGACGATCCCGAGCTGGCTGCGGCGCTGTGGTCCCGGCTGCAGCTCGTGACCCCGGCGCTCGTGGTGCCCGACTGGCGTCCGGTGGGGTTGAACGAGCGGCTCCGCTGGTACCGGTACCAGCCGGGGCAGGCGTTCCGGTGGCACCGCGACGGGTCGTTCGCGCGCCGCGACCGCGAAGAGCGGAGCTTCTACACGGTGCTGCTGTACCTGACCGAGGGCTTCGACGGCGGGCACACCGAGCTGTCGAGACAGCCGCCGGTCGTGCCGCGGACCGGGCGGGCCCTGGTGTTCTCCCACCCGCTCCTCCACCAGGGCGCGCCGGTGCGGGAGGGGACCAAGTACGTGCTCCGCACCGACCTGATGTTCGCGCGCGCGCATGCGCGCTCACCGCCCGAGGCCGGCGAAACGCCGTGAGTTCGCGCACGTCGGTGGCCCGCACCCTGCTGGGGAGGGGAGCGGAGGTCCCGTGATCACTGTTCTCACCCTGTCCCCCCTCGCTGCCGCCGACGAGTTCCAGAACTACGACCCGGCTTGTGACGGCGACCCGCTGTACGTCATCTCGCCGTTCCCCACCGAGGCCGGCCACTGGGCCGCCGGCCGCGTGAGCCCCGACCCCGGAGCAGGGATGGAGGTGACCTCGGTGACCTACTCGCTGAACATCGACGCGCCCGCGTTCGGGTGTCGCGCGATCACCCACCGCGTCCGGCTGTTCACCGGGGCGGAAGGTGTCGCCCCTTCGGTGAAGCCCAAGTCGTACGTCGAGTTCAGCGTGGCCGCCTCCTCCCTGTCCGACCCGGACGGCGACGGCGACACCTCGCACACCCTCACGCTGGCGACGCCGCTCGTGGTCCCCGTGGGCCAGACGCTGTGGGTGATGGTCGAGCAGATGTACACCCAGAAGGGCGTTTCCTGCGTCGCCGTGTGCACGACGGCCCCGGCCACCCCCACCCAGAGCTACTGGTCGAACAGCGCCATGCCCCTGTACTCGTGGTCCGACTTCGCGAGCTACACGCCCGACCTCGGCGAGCTGATGGTGAAGGCCTCGGGCACGAGCCTCTGATCGAGGCGGCCGGACGTCCGCCCTCGGACGTCCGGACCTGACGTTGTCCTGACGAACCGACCCGCGACCTCCGTGTCAATGCTCGACGAAAGGCACGGAGGAAAGCAGATGGACGACGCGCGCAGTCGGTGGGCTCGAGGTGTGTCCGCGGCCCTCCTGGGGGTCGGCGGTGCGGTGGCGCTGGTCGCGGCCGCAGTTGTCGGGTTCACGTCCAGGCCGGCGGAGCCGCCAGGGGAGCCGTTGGTGATCCCCGACCGGTACATCGAGCTGCTGCGCGAGCCCGCGGCGGCGGCCGAGGCGCCGGACCGAGGGGAGGGAGCCCGGGCGAAGCGGGACGAGGGGAAGGTCGGCAAGGTGGGCATGGGGAGCGGCGCCTCGGGCTACGGCATGGGGGGCGGGACGTTCGGCGCCGCTCCGATCGTGCCCAACCGCGCCCAGTGGTCGGGCGACGACACCCGGTCCACCTTCGCGATCGACGTGGACACCGGCGCGTACGCGATGGCGCGGCGGTCGATCCGCGAGGGCGCGCTGCCGCACCCCGACGCCGTGCGCACCGAGGAGTTCGTGAACGCGATGGTGTACGACCTCCCCCCGCCGGACGGGGCCGCGCCGTTCTCGGTGTCGCTCGAGGGGGCGCCGAACCCGTTCGTCCGCGGCCACCAGGTCCTGCGGGTCGGGCTGCAGGGACGTCGGGTGCACGCCGACCGTCGGCCGGTGCACCTGACCTTCCTGGTCGACACCAGCGGGTCGATGCGCAGCAGCGATCGGCTGCCGCTCGCGAAGCAGGGGATGGTTCACGCGGTCGCCCACCTCGGCCCGCGCGACACCGTCGCGATCGTGACCTACGCCGGCAGGTCGGAGGTGGTGCTCCGGCCCACGCCCGCGTCGGACGCCGGACAGATCCGGGCGGCGGTGGACGGCCTCGAACACGGGGGCGGCACCGCGATGGCCGACGGGATGGCGCTCGCGTACGAGCTCGCGTGGAGCTCGTTCGTCGCGGGCGACGAGAACCGGGTGATCGTGTTGTCCGACGGCGACGCGAACATCGGCGCGGCCAGCCCCGAGCAGATCCTCCACCAGCTGGCGGCGCACGCGCGCAACGGGGTGACCCTGTCGACGGTGGGCTTCGGCAGCGGCAACTACCGCGACGCGATGATGGAGCGCCTGGCAGACGACGGCGACGGCAACTACTCGTACGTGGAGGACCTCGCGGCGGCCGAGCGCCTGTTCGGGGAGGACCTGCTCGCCACCGTGGTCACCATCGCCCGCGACGTGAAGGTCCAGGTCGAGTTCGACCCGCGCGCGGTGCTCACGTACCGCCTGCTCGGGTACGAGAACCGCGACGTGGCCGACGACGACTTCCGCGACGACGCGGTCGACGGCGGCGAGATCGGCGCCGGGCACTCGGTGACCGCGCTGTACGACGTGGTGCTCGCGGACGAGCCGCGCGGGACCCTCGCCACGGTGCACCTGCGCTACGCCCTGCCGGCGGCCGGCTCGCCGGTGAAGGAGCTCACGGTCGCCCTGCCGGCGGCCGCGCTCCAGCCGTCGTTCACCGCCGCGAGCGCCGACCTGCGCCTGGCGTTCGGGGTGGCCGCGTTCGCCGAGAAGCTGCGCGGGGCGGAGTCCACCGCCGAGGTCGGCTGGGACGAGCTCCGACAGGTGGTCGAGCGAGCGCCTCACACAGGTCCGCGCGACGACGAGCTCGCGGCGCTGATCGCGCGCGCCGCGGAGCTGTCGACCGGTGAGGTGGCGGCGCGCTGACGGTTCAGCCGGCGGCGAGCCGCTCGAGCAGCTTGGCCTGCGCCCGCAGCGTCACCAGGTCCTCCCGGAAGTCGGCGACGATCGGGTGGGTCCCGCGCCGCGCGACCCACACCAGGTGTGGCGCGCCCACCAGGCCCGACCACCACCCGGGCTCGGCCGCCATCCGGCCCACGATCGCCCACGCCGACCGCTCCTCGAACGGGTGGAGGGCCTCCCAGTCCACCTCGCGCCGACCGAGCGCGTCCAGCCGAACCTCGGCGTCGGCGCGGGCCTCGGCGGGCAGGTCCGGGTCGGTGAGCACCAGCCCGACCTCGGGCGCCACCGTCAGCCCCACCGCGGTCCACACCGCGAGGTGGACCAGCCCGCCGTTGTTCTGCTCGTCTCCGGCGAGCTCCCACAGGTCGAGCAGCTGGTCGAGCGCGGCGGCGGGCGGCTGCTGCGCCCGGAGCGTCGGGATCCCGTCCCGCATCAGCTGGTACACCTCGAACCACGACCTGTCGGGCAGGTCGCCAAGGGTGGCGCACTGCGCTGCCCGGGTGACCACCGCTCCGGCCGCTGGCCCGGCGTCCTTTCCCAGGCCGAGGCCCGCCTGCAACACCGCCGCCGCCTCACACGGCTCGGTCGCGTCGAGCTTGGCCCGCGCCCCCGGGCTCGGCGCGGGGGCCGTCGCCCACAGCGCCGCCACCGCCGCCGCCCAGGCCGCCGCCGGCGTCGCCCCCGCGGTCAGCACCACCCGTCCCCAACGTACACGCATCGCGGACCTCCCACGGCCGGTACAGCAACGGATGTGCCACGCCGCCGACGAGCCTGGGATCGGACTCGACCCGCTACGCTCGGACAGGTTGTCGACCGGGCCGGGCCAGCGGCGGGAGGCAGACCGACCGTGACGACAAACCGTCAACCGCCGGCTCCAGAGCCGAGCCCGTCGAGGGGAGGGAGGTTACCGGCCGGGGATGGGCCACCCCACCTTCGACGACGTGTTCCGCGCGGGCGCGCGGTTCGTTCCGCGGCGTGGCGCGCCGTTCCGGATCGAGGTCCACCCGGCCGGGGCGCTCGCGCTGCCGTCGGGGCGGATCACCCTCTGTGATCCGGTGAGCGCGTTCGACCTCGACCCGCTGGAGCGCGCGGTCCCGCCGGGCACGTACCCGGTCGAGCTCGCGGTGGCGGTGTTCGACGCCGACCAGCGGGTGGCGGCGGCGCGGGTGCGGTTCGCGCCCGGCACCCCCTCGCGGTGGGTGATGGCGACCCGGGAGGGTGAGCAGGTCGAGGCGCTGCCCGCAGGGCACCTGTACGGCTACGGGGTCGACGCGGGCACCGGCGGGTTCGTCGACGCCGACGCCGCGGCCGGGCTGCCGGCGCGGTCCGACGAGCTGTCTTCCGCGCTGTCGGCGTCGTACCGACCCACCTGGTCCCACGCCGCGGCGCCGGGGGTGGTGGCCTTCTCGTCCGGGTGGGGCGACGGGTTCTACGGCTCGTACTGGGGCCTCGCCGACGAGGGCCGTCCGGTGGTGTTGTGCACCGACTTCGGCCTGTGCACCGAGGCGGTCGAGCGGCGGGTGGTGCTCGAGCTGCCCGCGGCGCCGGGCCCGGTCGAGGCGCCGGAGCTCGCCGCGCTCGGCGTGTCCCTCACGTGGATCCCGGCCACCGCCCCCGATGCCCGGCCGCTCGCGCTGGAGGTGGCGTCGACCCGGTCGTTCGACATCACCCCGGTCGACGCGACCGGCGGGCGCGCGCCGGTGAGCCTGTCGATCACCGGCTCGCCGCGGGTGTACACCTTCGGGCGGGAGGTGGTGCAGGGCCTCCGGGTCGCGGTCGAGGTGCTGGAGGACCTGGTCCCGATCCAGGTCCGGTGACACGACGGCACCGCGCCGTCCGCGTTCACCGGCGCCGGCGGACCAGGCCGAGCCCCAGCAGCGAGCCGAACGCCCACCCAGGGCCGCCCGAGCTGTCGCACCCGCACCCGCCCGCAGGCTCCGCGCCCGAGTCCTTGCCCGGGTCGACGTCGGTGTCGGGCGCGCTACCGGTGTCGCCGCCGGTGTGCCCGGTCTCGGGCAGCGCCCCGGTGTGCCCGGTCTCGGGCAGCGCCCCGGTGTGCCCGGTCTCGGGCGGCGCCCCGGTGTGCCCGGTCTCGGGCGGCGCCCCGGTGTGCCCGGTCTCGGGCGGCGCCCCGGTG
>JBEBJC010001257.1:0-2309 GCA_040080105.1 Myxococcota bacterium | reverse complement strand
GGGCTAAGGGGCGGGCCATGCCGATCACCCTGCCGTGGACCCTCGCCCTGCTCGCCTGCCGCCCGCCCGCCGACGCGTTCTCCGCGCGGGTCGACACCGAGCTGCTCGAACTGTACCGCGCGTCCGAGACCGCGCACTGGGTACACGAGACCGACCTGACCGACGCGCACGAGCGCGCGGCCGCGCTGACCGACGAGGCCACCATGGCCTACCTGTCGAAGACCATCCCGCGGGCGGCGAGCTACGACCCGTCCACGGTGGACCCGATCGTCGCGCGGCAGCTGATGTTGCTGAAGACGTCGTCTCCCCTCCCCGCTCCCGCCGACGCTGCGCTGCGGGCCGAGCTCGCGGCCACCGCGACCCGGATGGGTTCGACCTACGGGAAGGGCGAGTGGTGCCCGTCGGGCCCCGAGTCGTGCCTCGACATCGGCGAGATCTCGGAGAAGCTCGCCGCGAGCTCCGATCCGGCCGAGCAGAAGGCGTTGGTGCACGGCTGGCAGACCATCGCGGAGCCGATGCGCGCCGACTACACGCGGTTCGTCGAGCTCGGCAACCAGGGTGCGCGCGAGATCGGGTTCGCCGACCTCGGGGAGCTGTGGCGCAGCGGGTACGACATGCCCCCCGCCGAGCTCGAGGCCGAGGTCGACCGGCTGTGGGGCCAGCTCGCCCCGCTGTACGAGCAGCTGCACTGCAACACCCGGGCGAAGTTGTCCGAGAAGTACGGCGCCGAGGTCGTGCCGCCTACCGGGCCGATCCCGGCCGAGCTGTTCGGCAATTTGTGGGCGCAGGACTGGTCGGCGCTGGACGAGCTGGTCGAGCCGTACCCCGACCAGCCGTCGCTCGACGTGGACGCGACCCTGGCAGCGAACCGGTGGGACGCGCAGAAGATGGCGAAGACGGCGGAGGGCTTCTTCGTGAGCCTCGGCCTCGACCCGCTCCCGACCACCTTCTGGGAGCGGTCGATGTTCGTGCAGCCGCCCGACCGCGAGGTCGTGTGCCACGCGAGCGCGTGGGACCCCTCGTGGAGCGACGACCTGCGGATCAAGATGTGCATCAAGCCGACCAAGGAGGACCTGGTCACCCTCCACCACGAGCTCGGCCACCTGTACTACTACCACTACTACAAGGATCAACCTACGTTGTTCCGCAGTGGCGCCAACGACGGGTTCCACGAGGCGATCGGGGACACCATCGCGCTGTCGATCACCCCCTCGTACCTGAAGCAGGTCGGGCTGCTCGAGACGGTGTCCGAGTCGCCCGAGGCGGTGATCAACGCGCAGATGCAGGTCGCCCTCGAGCGCCTCGCGTTCCTCCCGTTCGGGCTGGTGGTGGACCGGTGGCGGTGGGAGGTGTTCGACGGCCGGATCCCGGCGGATGGGTACAACGCCGGCTGGTGGCGGCTGCGCACCGAGCTGCAGGGCGTCGCCCCGTCCGGGCCGCGCGGCGAGACGGCGTTCGACCCCGGCGCGAAGTACCACGTGCCCGCGAACACGCCGTACCTCCGGTACTTCCTCGCGCACGTGCTCGAGTTCCAGCTCCACCGGGCGCTGTGTGAGGAAGCCGGGTGGACGGGCCCGCTGCACGAGTGTTCGGTGTACGGCAGCGCGGCCGCCGGAGCGAAGCTCCGGGCCCTGCTGGAGCTCGGGGCGTCCAAGCCGTGGCCCGACGCGCTCGAGGCGGCGACGGGTCAGCGTCAGCTCGACGCGTCGGCGCTCGTCGAGTACTTCCAGCCGTTGATGGGGTACCTCGAGGCGCAGAACGCGGGTCGCACCTGCGGCTGGTGAGCGGCGCCGGAGATACGACTGAGCGTGACCCACTGGGCGATCGACCTCGGCACGACGAACACCACGGTCGCTCGGTGGGACTCCGTCTCCGGGAGCTCGGATCGGGCGTCGGTGGTCGTGCTGGCCGAGCTGTGTCGAGACCCGGCCGGCGACGATCCGATCCGCGCCCCCGACGCGATCCCGTCGGCGACCGAGATGTCCGACGGCCGGGACCTGTGGACCCGCCTCGGTCGGGTGCCGTGGGTGAGCCGCCGGCGGTTCTGGGGCCGCCACGCGACGATCGGCCGCGCGGCGGTGGAGCGGAACCTGACCCAGGTTTCCGCGGCGTTCACCCCGTCGTTCAAGCGGGCGCTGCAGGACCACCCGCTGCGGCCGTTGGTGAACGTCGGGCGGGCACGGTTCACCGCGCGCGACGTGGCGCGGGCGTTCTTGCGCGAGCTGCTCGCGTCGATCACCCGCGCGACCGGCGGTCGTCCGGACGCGGTGACGCTCACCACCCCGGTCGACGCGTACGAGGGGTACCGG
>JBEBJC010001256.1:0-2310 GCA_040080105.1 Myxococcota bacterium | reverse complement strand
AGAGACAGAACCACGACAGCGCCTCGGTGGTGGTGGCGGCGTCGCGCATCATCTGCGCCCGGAACGCGAGCGCCGGCGCCGCGTCCCCGTCGGGCTCGGCCGCGCGCGCGGCCATCCCGACCTCGCCCCACGCGTCCCACCCGATCGACACCCACGGCAGCCCGTCGCGCGCCCGCGCGGCGGCGGTGGCGTCGAGCACCGCGTTCGCCGCGACGTAGTCGACCTGCCCGGGCAGCGCGACCTCGGCGGTGAGCGACGAGCACAACACCAGGTGGTCGAGCTCCAGCCCCCGCAGGGCGCGCTCGAGCGCCGCGAGCCCCGAGACCTTCGGCGCGAGCACCCGCTCGGCCACTTCGCGGTCGTCGCGCAGCGCGAGCCTTCCGCCGGGGACCCCGGCCGCGTGGACCACCCCGTGGAGCCCGCCGAACCGCGCGAGCGCGGCGCGCACGGCCGCCTCCGCGCCGGCGTCGGTCGACACGTCCGCCGCCACCCCCTCGACCGTCGGGCCGCTCGGCACCCCGAGGGTCCGGCCGACCAACACCAGGTTCGCGCCGCGCGCCCCGAGCCAGCCCGCGATCGCGGCCCCGACCCCGCCGGCGCCACCGGTCACCAGCCAGGTCGACCCGGGCCGCACCTCGGCGGCCGGCGGCGTCACCCGGGCGTGCCCGCGCACCCACCGCCGCCGACCGCGCAGGGCGACCTCGGGGGCGTCTCCGTCGCGGAGCTCGTCCGCCAGCGCGTCGAGGCCGTCGACGTCGATCCACCGCGCGGTGAGCCCGGCGACCTCGAGCGGGAGCACCCGCACCGGCCCCGCGACCGCCGCGCGTCCGGGCACGAGGACCTCGGTCCCGAGCACGTCGGCGGCCCCGGTGGTGACCAGGCACAGCTCGACCGGCGCCCCGGGGAACCGGGTCACGAACGCCCGCACCCACGCGAGCGGCCCGAACAGGGCTCCCTCGAGCGGGTCCCCTTCGGGCACCGCCCACACGACCCGCGCCGGCGGGGCCTCACCGAGGGGCTCCGGCGCGAACGTTCCCCCGAGCGCCCGCGCGACGGCGGGGTCGCCGGCGAACCAGGTGGAGCGAGGGTCGCGCGGGGCCGGGCGGGGGCGCTGCTCCCACACCGGCGCCCACCCCCACCGCTCGACCGGCTCGCGCCCGCTCACCGGGCGCGGCGCCTCGACCACCAGCGGCTCGACCCAGTGGCGCTTGCGCTCGAACGGGTAGGTGGGCAGCACCACCGTGCGGCGCTCCTCCCCCGCGAACAGGTCCGGGACGGGCCCGCCGGCCGCCCAACACGCGCCGAGCGCGCCGAGCGCGGTGGCCTGATCGGCGTCGCGCTCGCGCGGGTGCCGCAGCGTGGTCACGACCCCCTGGTCCGCGGACCGGCGCGGGTGGGACCGCACGAGCTGCGCGAGCGTGCGCCCGGGGCCGACCTCCACGCACAGCCGGGTCGGGTCTCGCAGCAGCTCGGCCGCCCCGTCGGCGAACCGCACCGGCGCCCGCATCTGGCGCCCCCAGTACGCCGGGTCGACCGCGTCGGCCGGGCGGATCCACCCGCCGGTCACGTTCGACAGGAACGGCAGGGTGGGGGCGCTGCGGCCGACCTGCGCCACGTCGCGCGCGAACGCGACCGAGGCCTCGTCCATCGACGCCGAGTGGAACGCGTGCGAGGTGCGGAGCTCTCGCGCGGTCACCCCGTCGCGGGCGAGCGCTGTGGCGTACGCGCGCACCGCGTCGGCGGGCCCGGCCACCACACACGCGTCGGGGTGGTTCACCGCCGCGATCTCGACCCCGTCCGGCGGCGACAGCCCCTCGGCCGGCGCGGACACCGCGAGCATCGCGCCCGGCGCCATCGCCATCATCCGCCGCCCGCGCGCCGCGACCAGGGCCGCGGCGTCCTCCAGGGTGAACACCCCGGCGAGCTGGGCGGCGACGAACTCGCCCACCGAGTGGCCCACCAGCGCGTCGGGCCGCACGCCGTGCGCGAGCAGCCACTGGGCGACCGACCACGACACCGCGAACAACGCCGGCTGGGTCACCGCGGTGCGCGCGAGCGCCTCGTCGTCGCCGCCGTGCACCACGTCGCGCAGGTCGAACCCGAGGTGCGGCAGGAACGCCGCCGCCGCCTGGTCGAGCGCCACACGGTACGCGGGCTCCTCGGTGTACAGCCCGTGGCCCATCCCGGCGTACTGCGCGCCTTGACCCGGGAACAGGAACGCGACCGCCCGGCTCCCGTCGGACCGCCCGCGCCCGCCGCTGCCCGCCCGCAGCGCCGCGACCGCGCCGTCTCGGTCCGGCGCCACCACCC
>JBEBJC010001255.1:0-2311 GCA_040080105.1 Myxococcota bacterium | reverse complement strand
TTGCCTGACAACGCAGGCGGCCGAGAAGGTTTACCGGTCGCTGAGCGATGAAACGCGCATTTCAGCACGGCTTTCAGGGCAGGGCGCGGCGCGGCTGCGGGAGCAGGCGAGGGAGCGGCTGCGATCGGTCGCGGCGTGGGCGCCGGAGGCGGAGCGCCACGAGGCCTGGGCGCTCGAACACCGGGCGGACGAGCTCGAGCGGCAGGCGGCGCTCGACGACCTCGAGGCCGAGCGCCAGATCGGGGCGGCGCTCGCGCTCGATCCGGGGTCGCCGGAGGCCCACGCCGCGCTGGCCGCGCACCACCGCGCCGCGCACGCCGGGGCCGTCGCCACGGGCAGGCTCGACCTCGCCGCGCGGTCCCTCGCGGAGGTCGAGGCCCACACCGCCCCCCTCCCGGTCCATCACCCAAAACGGGCGGAGCTCGCCGCGTGGGTCCGCGGCGACGCGTGGCTGAGCCTGACCACCGACCCGGCGGGCGCCGAGGTCGTGGCCGAGGCGCAGGTGCCGCGCGACCGCCGCCTGGTCCCGGGGGAGGTCCGCCCGCTCGGACGGACCCCGCTGGTCGACGTGGCGGTTCCCTTCGGCTCGTGGATCCTGCGGATCTCGTCGCCCGGCCGCCCAGAGGTGACGCTCCCGGTATGGCTCGACCGCGGGGCGACCTGGGACCACCGGCCGCCGGGCGGCGACTCCCCGGCGCCGGTGCGGCTGCCGAGAGAGGTCCCGCCGGGAGCGGTGTACGTGCCGGCGGGGTGGTGGATCGGAGGCGGCTCGGTCGACCGGCCGCGGCGGCGGTTGTGGGGGGACGGCCTGTTCGTGCAGCGGTTCCCGGTCACGATGGACGCGGTGGCGCAGTGGCTGAACGAGCTGCTCGACGCCGGACGGGTCGACGAGGCCCTGCGCCACGCGCCGCGCGCCCCGCTCGGCCGCCACGGCGACGACGGCCCGCTGGTGCTCGCGCGCGACCCGCGCGGCCGGTTCGTCACCGGGCAGCCCGACCCCGACGGCGACCCGATCTGGGGCGACTATCCGGCGTTCGCGGTCGATTGGGCCGGGGCGGTGGCCTACGCCGAGTGGTGGCGCCAGCGGACCGGCGCGCAGTGGCGGCTGCCGACCGAGCTCGAGTGGGAGAAGGCGGCGCGCGGGGTCGACGGGCGGATCCGGGCGTGGGGCGACCCGCCGGACCCGAGCCGGTGCAACTGCCGGGACTCGCACCCCGACGGGCCCCGGCCGGCGCGGGTCGACTCGTTCCCGCTCGACGTGAGCCCGTACGGCGTGCGCGGGGTGACCGGCAACGTGCGCGATTGGACCAGCTCCCCGGTGACCGTCGGGTGGGGTGAGCTCGGGGATCGGGTCCCGGAGGGCCCGGTGGCGCCGGTCCGCCCGTCGAGCGGCCACGTGGTCGGGCGCGGGGGTGCGTGGCCCACGTCTGCCGGATCGGTCGACCTCGTCACCCCGTACGACGACCGGGTCGACTTCCGCCACCCCGCGGTCGCGTTCCGGCTGGTGTGCTCGGCGGGATAGGGCCCCCGGGGGGAGCGCACGTGGCACACTCGGAACGGCATCGGGCGGGGCGCGGAGGGTGGCTCCGGGCCGCGGTCCTCGGGGCGAACGACGGGATCGTGAGCACCGCGAGCCTCGTGCTCGGGGTGGCCGCCGCCGACGGCGACCCGGCAGCGGTGCTGGTGGCCGGGCTCGCCGGGCTGGTGGGTGGCAGCCTGTCGATGGCGGCCGGAGAGTACGTGTCGGTGAGCTCGCAGCGCGACGTGGAGCAGGCCGACCTCGGCAAGGAGCGGCTCGAGCTGCGCGACATGCCCGAGGTCGAGCTCGACGAGCTCACCCAGATCTACGTCGACAAGGGGCTGACCGCCCCGCTCGCGCGCGAGGTCGCGATCGCGCTCACCGCCGGCGACGCGCTGGCCGTGCACGCGCGGGAGGAGCTGAACATCGACGTGAACGACCTCGCCCGGCCAGTGGAAGCGGCGGTCACGAGCGCGGTGTCGTTCGCGGTCGGCGCCGCGCTGCCGCTGCTGGCGATCGTGTTCACCCCCGCCCCGACGCGGCTGCCGGTGACCCTCGCGGTGGCCACCGCCGCGCTCGGCGGGCTCGGCGGGTGGAGCGCGTCGCTCGGCGGGGCGCCGGTGCGTCCCGCGGTGATCCGGGTGCTGGTGGGCGGCCTCGCGGCGATGGGGCTCACGATGGCGCTCGGGGCGTTGTTCGGCGCCGCCTGATCACCACACCGGGCCGACCACCGCTCGGTACGCCTCGGGCGGCGGCCCCGCGTCGCCGTTCGGCCCGCGCAGGCCATTGGTG
>JBEBJC010000212.1:0-10883 GCA_040080105.1 Myxococcota bacterium | reverse complement strand
GGGGGTACGGCGTGGCCATCGAGCACCTCCTGCCCGTCCCGATCACCTGGGATGATCAGGTCGTCAAGCGGATCGACCCGGCCGCCCGGTGGTGTATCAATCGGGCTCGCGCGGGTGCTGGGCGGAAGGGAACCAGGTCAGGACAGGATTGCTTCTGCACTCCGGCTAGCCGTCGATCGCGGGGAGTTCGAAGCGACCCCCCTCTGGGCCGCCGTTCGAGCCTGGGAGCTCGCGAATCCTCCGTTCCTGATCCTTTTGTAGCGGCGCGAGAGCTGCCCAGTCCCGCAGATCGCGCGTCCGCCGCGCGGGACGCGAACCCCGGCTCGAACGTCTCAGGTCCGAGCCGGGGTATTCCCAATGAGGACGTTGCAGACGGTCTTCCGATACGGGGGTAGGCAACGGCATAAAGACGCGAAAAGTCGAGGTCGCGGTCCGACAGCTCGGGGTAGTCCTCGTGGATCTCGGCCGGATCGGCGCCGCGGATCAACATCTGGCCGACCTGGCGGACGGCGAGGCGGGAGCCGGGGAACACAGGCTCCCCACCGAGGATGTCGTCCCGGACGACGAGGGACTCGCGCCACATGTCGAACCCAGCGATGCGCTCGTGCAGATCGCGGGCGAGCGCGGCGATGTCGACCGTCCAGCCGGGACCGAGGTCGAGCTGGGTGGCGCCCCGCTGTAGTGCGTCAGCCACCGCCGCGTAGAGGCGCTTGCGGTCTTGGGCGACGAGGTGGAACGTGAACGTCGCACAAGCGCGCAGGTACACGAGCGCGACTTCGGCGAACCGCGGGGGCGAGCCCACGTCGAGAATGCCGTGCTCGACATCCTTGCGGACGGCGCGCTCGTCGAGGCCGGTAAGGGCGGCCGCCTCGGTGGTCGTGAGCAGCATTAGTCTTCCCTGCATCGGGTAACCTATCCTGCGGACAGCGCGCTCGTCGAGGCCGTGGTCGCGTGCAGCCCAGCATCGATCGTCAGCGTTCTGGCGGACGCCCGGCCGGGCCTTCCCCGGCCTTGCGGTATCGCGCCATCAATTCGGCAGACGAAGGCCACCTGCGGCCGCACGACCTCAATCGACGCGGACAGGAAGCGCAGTGTGTCGCCGATCACCTCCTCGAGCCACGTGACGAACCGCTCCATGTCCGGCGGGTACACGAGGTCGGTGTCGCCCTTGAATACGACTGGGACACCGGCCGGGTCGAGGTGACCGTTGAGTGCGGCGTCCAGAAGCCTCACGCCGGCGAGGTACTGGACCGCGTCGTCCGTCATCCCGCTCTTGAGGAGGATGGGAGGCCGCATAGATCGCGCGGCCACGAGCTCGCGGAAGTCGCTGACGTTCGCGGTGACCAACACGCGAACTTCGGCGAAGGCGAGGCGAGGTCCTCCCGGTCGGAATGTCTAAGGCGACTGCGCTCCCCGCTACTAGGGACTCGTCATTTTGGGTGGCCGCTGGACGGGTTCGCCACTATCGAGCACCTCGCACCATCCCCAATCGCGGACTCCCATGGACCACCAGTACAGCCTCACCGGCAGAGGGGCCTCCGCTCCTGGAGAAGTGTGCCTTAAAGCTACGCATCGTACAAACCCGTGCGAGCAGCGTGCGGTTGAACCGACTGTTTCAGAGACTCGCAGGGACTGCTGCCCCTCGGTGGAACCGGCGCGTGCTACCCTCCCGGCAGGCAGGTGGAACAGGCGATGGACCTGCACCATGGCGAGGGCGTTTATCCTACCTGTCACCAGCAGTGAACGTCGGTTCTGGCGTAAGCTCGCCCGGTCGAAGCGAAGCCCCCCGGTGGGGAGGACCCCGGTTCGGATCCAAACTTGCGAGGTCGTTCATGCTCGGGTCCTCGGATGGCTCTCTCTCGGGTCTGGTGCTGGCGACCTGTCTCGCCGGCGCGCTCGCGGCCGCGGGATGCACTGGCAACCGCTCGGACCGATCGTCGGACGGGGGGCCCACCGGAGGCACCACCACGACGCCGGAGGTGGCCTGCAGCGCGGTCGGCGCGCTCCCAGGGGCGGATGCCGACCTCGCGGAGTGGGACCGCAAGACCGCGGCGCTCGCTGTGCGCTGTCCGGAGGCGTCCCTCGTCCGTTGGTACCGCGCGAACCTCCTGTTTCGCATCGGCCAGCCGGACGGTGCGATCGACGAGCTCGACGCGGCGCTGCGGGGCGATCAGCAATGGCCGCCGGAGGTGGCGCAGCAGGCCCAGTACGTCGTCGCGGTGCGCATGGCGGCGCGCGCCGGGCTGCGCCTGTCCGCGCCTCCGGAGAGGGTCGGGCCGAGCGAGACCGCGCTCCGCCAGGTGATGGAGATCCCGGGCGTCACCGGTGGTTTCGCCGGCACGGCCCCGGGGGATCTCGCGACGGTCAACCAGATGTTCGGTTGGTGGCAGTCGTCGGTGAACGACATCACCGCGATCGCGCTCGGCGGTTCGGGCGGCGGCACGATGTGGATCCCCGGCTTCGATGCGAGCTCGGGCTACTCGCCACAGCCGCCGGCGTGGGGCACGGTCGTCGCGCCGGCCCCTTCGACCGAGCGTCCCGACTTCGACGAGATGGGGGCGCTCGGGAACGGCATCGTCGAGAACCGGTCGTCCGAGCCCGTCCTCGTCCTGCGGACCGACAACGCCTCGCCGGTGCCCCTGACCCACCTCCTGCCGTCGTGCACCCACACGCCGCGCAACGTGGACTTCGACGGCGTGCGCGCCCAGCCCGGAGCCACCATCGACGGTCATACCGGGTGGTGGAAGCTGCGCGACGTCTCGACCGCGTCGATCTCCGGCAGCGGCACCGCCCTCTCGATCTCCTGCTTCACCTGCAACCGCACCAATCCGGAGCACGACGCCAAGTGGGCCTGGGACCGGGCCCAACCCGGCGGCGCCATGGAGATGCCACCGATCGACGGGTGTCGGCCCGGCGTCGCGACGATGGGGCCTGGGATGATCACCAGCGTCTTCACGGCCGACGACGGCTGCAACACGGCGCTGACCTGCGCCGACTGCACCCGGCGCGAGTGTGGCTGGTGCGGCTCCGCCGGCAAGTGCATGCCCGGCACACTCGCCGCGTCCCCCGGTTGCAGCAGCGGGTGGCAGCCGACCCCCGCGTCGTGCGCCGATCCCTGCGTGAGCTTCGCCACATGTGGCGCCTGCACTCAGCTCGAGTGTGGCTGGTGCGCCGCGAACCAGACCTGTGCCGCCGGCACGCTCCAGCGCCCGGCCTACATGGACTGCGACCGCTGGCAGCCGACGGTCCAAGACTGCCGCTAGCCCGAACTGTGCCCGCGGACCGGGCCAGCTCGGCGCTCTGAGCGCGATGTGGGGCGCTCCTGCCCGATCCGAAGTCCATCGCCACGGCGCAGCCCGGGATGACCGGAATCGCGGCGAGCCTCGCGGCCATGTCGGGCATCGGCACCGTGAACGGAGCTGGTCCACCTGTTCGCAAGCGGCTAGCTGCAGGTAGAGCGGATCCCGATGCTCCTCTCGACGCTCAGAGGATCTCAGCCGCGAACGATCCGAACTTTCGACTTCGTGCCCTGTGGTGATGGAGTTGACGTGGTGCAACGCCGGGCTCGACGCGAACCGACCTGTCGGCCAGTCGCTACAACTCGATCCCTGGAGGATCGAGTCGCACCAGCCGCTCGACCCCCACGCCCGACCGCCCAGACATGCACTGGGCCGGTCGGTAGCGCCTCCAAACCATGGCGCTTCACGAGCTCAACCTGGGCGACTCGACTGGCGTGGGACGGGCGCCCTCTCGCGCGGGCAGTCGACGTCGGGCTGCGTGATCTCCGCGCTGTGCTTGATGAGCTGCACGACCACGTGTCGGCGGTTCCCCTGGCGGATCGCCTGGTCCACGGCGCCGCAGACCGGCGGCCAGCGGTCTCCCGCCCGTCTGCAAGAGCGGTACGGTCCAGGTCGAGCGTCAGCACCATCATCCGTCGCCTCCCACTCCGGGAGACGGACGAACCTTCCCGATCGGACACCGCCGCCGAGATTTCTCGCGGCACGGGGTCGATCCGCGGGGGGACATCGTGCTGGTGAAGGTCGTCCGGGACTGGCCACAAACTGGCCACAGAACCCGCCGCCGGCCCCGAAAGCGCATGTTCTACCGTACGCGCGATCGCTGGACGCGGGATCGGACCGTCGACGAAGCCGCCGCTGGATTCTGACGGTTTGAACGAGATACCCTGACCGCGGTCCGGCGGACGGAGTTGCGGCCAGCCGAACCGGCCTCGGGCAAAGCACCATTCTGAAGAAATGGAGGCGGCGGGAGTCGAACCCGCGTCCGAAGCCACTCAGCCGAAACTTACTACGTGCGTAGCCCCGATTTTGCTCCCCCGGCCGGCGTCGGGACCGCGTCGGCGTTCGGGTTCGGCGGCGACTGTGTGGATTGTTTCGTCATCCCCCGGGCAGCGCGCCACGCTCCACCCTCAGGACCATCCAGGTGATACACGCCCGACCGGTGCCCCTGGCAGCGATCCGTTCGGACGGTTGTGACCTCGGGTTAGGAGGTCAGGGACGAAGGCTAGGCCGCCATCCGCGCAACGAAGTGGTTGTTATTGTTGGCAACTACTTGTTTTTGCACGTTGTTTAGCGAGGTGACGCACGACCTCGGCACGCAGTTCCTTGCCTACCGCGACCCCGTCGAAACCGTTGCGCCCCCGTGAAGGTCCGAAGCACTCGCTCGCGCCGGTCGACAGGACCCGGCGCGGCCGCCTCGTGGGCACAATGTGCGCGCGCCGACGCCCCGCGTCAACCCGACGGGCCGAATCAGGCCCGGACGGGGTCAGCGGATCAGGGTCCACCGGAGCCGCGCGGTGAGCGGCAACCCGGTCGGGGCGGGCAGCTCGCCCGCGAGGAACGCCACCGCCTCGGTCGCGCCGAGCTTCCGCAGCGCCTCCTGCGCGGCGCGCACCGCGTCGGGGCGATCGTCCTGCGCGTCGACCAACGCGAGCAACGCGGTGGCCTCGACCCACCCCGCGGTCCACCGGCCCTCCGCGAACGCGGCCGCCGCCTCGAGCGGGGCCCGCGCCTCGCCGAGCTCGCCCCGACGGATCGCCGCTCGGCCCAGCGCGAGCCGCGCCTCGTGCTCGATCCACCCCTCGCCGTGCGCGCCGGCGAGCTTCGCCACCTCGCGCCACTCGGCCTCGGCGAGCCGGTAGTCGCCCCGCAGCTCCGCCAACGCGCCCCGCACCCGCAGCAGCGCCGACGCGGCCCGGAGCCCCAGCACCCGCAGCTCGGACTCGGCCTCGCCGACCCGCGCCGCGGCGAGCCCTACGTCGCCCTGCTCGATCGCGAGGCTCGCGAGCCGGGTGAACGCGGCGGCGGCCCGGCGGTGTGAGCCCGCGGCCCGCGCGCAGTCCGCCGCCTGGAGGTACGCCTCCTCGGTGCCGGTGGGGTCGCGGCCCGCGTACCGGTTCGCCCCGATCGCGAGCCACAGCGGGCCGGCGCGCTGCGGGTCCAGGCCGCGCTTGGTGCGCAACACCTCGGCGGCGTGCGCGGTCCACCGCACCACGCCCTCCCCCTCCCCGCGGACCCCGGACACGCCGGCGCGGTCGAGCGCGATCGCGGCCCGGAGCACGTCGTCGTCGACCCGACCTGCCTCGGCCCGCGCGAGCGAGCGCTCGGCGGCCTCGATGTCGCCGAGCGCGATCGACACCGACGCGCTGCGCTGCGCCAACACCCCGTCCCACGCGGCGCCCGGACCGGCGGCGAGCGCGCGCTCGAGGCACGCCCGGTGCACGGTCGACCACCCGGCGGCGTCGAGCGCGGGGCCGAGCGCCACCACCACCCGCGCGAGCGCGTCGGGGTCGGTCACCGCGTGGGACGACGACACCACGGTGCCGAGCTCGACCAACAGCTCGCGCGGCTCGGCGGGGTCGACGAACGCCTCGGTCAGCCGCTCCGACTCTTCGGCGCACCACCGGGCGAACCGCTCGAGCAGCGGATCGGGGCCGCGACGCGCCCGCTCCTCCACCAGGAACTCCCGCACCGCGGACGGCAGCAGCAGCCGCTTGCCGGCCGCCACCAACAACCCGCGGCGCCGCACCGCCGGGATCGCGCCCGGGACCCGCGCGGGCGCCTCGGCCACCGACGACACCCACGTCGGGTCGAACACCGACGGGAACACCGAGCAGCCGAGCAACACGTCCTGGTGCTCGACGGTGAGCAGGCGCCACGCGCCCCGGACCGCCGCGCGCAGCGGCTCGCACTCGGGGCCCGCGGCGTCGTCGATCGCTGCGGCCACCGCCGCCGGATCGAGCAGCGGCGCCCACGCGGCCGCGAGCTCGAGCGCGAGCGGGATCGACCCGAGCCGCCGCACCAGCCGATCCACGTCGGCCTGCTCCCCCGGGCTGGGGCGACGGCCGGCCGCCTCGGCCCGCAGCGCGTACAGCGACGCCGCCACCTCCGGGTCGAGCGGCCCGACCTCGATCGCGACCTCCTCCGGCACCCCGAACGGGGTCGGGCGGGTGGCGACGACCCGCAGCCCGGGGGCGCGCAGCTCGTGCGCGACCCAGTCCCCGCCGCCCTCGGCGTCGAAGTCGTCCAACACCAGCAGCCGCCCGGCGCCGAGCGTGACCAGCGCCTCGTCCGGGTCGTCGCCCGGGGCTGCGCCGAGCGCGCTCGCCACCACGTGGCGCACCTCGTCGAGCGTGCGGACGCCGGTGAGCGGGACGTAGCTCGACGGCTCGGTCCGGTGCGCCACCTCGAGCGCGATCCGCGTCTTGCCGACGCCCGCGCCGCCGGTCAGCACCACGAACCCGGTCCGGGCGAGCTCCTCGGCCACCCGGTGCAACACGACCTCCCGACCCACGAGCGGCGTGCGCGGCCGCGGGACCGGCGCGGTCGGGGTGATCGACGGGTGGCTGCTCGGGATCGCGAGCCGGTAGCCCTCCCCGTACACCTCGACCAGGATCCGCGCGTCGGTCGGGTCGCGCTCGATCTTCACCCGCAACCGGCGGATCGCGCTCTCGACCATCCGGCCGTCCACGTCGGCCGGAGAGCCCCACACCTCGCGCAGCAGCTCCTCGCGACCGACCAACCGCTCCGGCACCTGCGCGAGGTACCGCAGCACGTCGACGTCGCGCACGGTCAGCGGCACCGGCGGCCCATGGACCGGCAAGAACCGCCTCACGTTCAGATCGACCGTCCCGTGGTCGAAGATCCACTTGTCCGGCGGCTCGTACGACACGCCGTCGGACTAACCCGGCGCGGATCGGCGGTCAGCCCGACGTGACCGTGGCGAGCACCCGGAACCCGAGTTGTTCGGCCGCGACGTCGCCCTGGGCGCGCCCGTACGGGATCAGCGCGCCCACGTAGTCGAGCGCGACGAGGCGCGCGTGGGACCAGGTCGCGGCGTCGACCGGCAGGCCGTACGCGGCGAGGAACCCTGCGCGCCCGGCCGGTGGCACGAACGACCACCCGATGGACAGGTCGGCGGCGGGTGAGCCCGCGTGTACGTCGCCCCAGTCGATCACCCCGGCGAGCGCGCGGTCGGGCCCGATCACCAGGTGGCGGGCGTACAGGTCGCCGTGGACCCACACCCGCCGGTCGGAGGGCGGCGGGAGCGCGTCGAGCCACGCCCGCGCGCCCACGTCGATCCCGAGCTCCGCCAGCCGCTCGATCGCCCGCGCGCCGCGCCGCGCGCCGTCTCCCCGCCCGAGCACGACGCCCGGGGCGTCGGCGGGGACGGGGAGCTGGTGCAACACCCGCAGCAGGTGCCCGAGCGCGGGCGCGAGCGCGACCCGCTCGTCGTCGGTGAGCTCGGCCCGATCGGCGGTGACCCCGTCGACCCACCGGTGCACCCCATAGGGGAACGGGTCGGCGGGCCCGCGGCGGACCGGCGCGGACACCGGCACCGGCAAGTGGGGGGCGAGCTCCGGCATCCACCGCAGCTCGCGCTCCATCAGCGTGGCCGCGAGCTCGCGCCGGGCGAACCTCGCCACCAGCTCGTCTCCGACCCGGACCGCCAGGCAGTCCCACCCCTCGCCCGCCGGGGTGACCGGCAGCGCGGCGAGGTCCGGGAAGTCTCGCGCGAGCCGGGCCCGCGCTTGGGCGAGGTCGAGCTCGACCTCGGGTGTCCATGGTGACGTCACCGGGTTCGCTTACTTCGCCTGGGCTCGCCCGCCCACCGGACCGAGCGCGCCGAGCGGGATGCCGCCCCCGTTGTACAGCTCGTTCTCTTCGGCGAGCTCGCGCTGGCGCTTGATCACGTAGTTCAGGATCGCCTCGTGCACCGGGCGGAACTCGTCCTCCTCGGTGTGCAGGAACATCAGCCCGTAGCGGACGTTCTCACCCCGCAGGGTCCGGTGCACCAGCCGGCCGGCCGCGATCACCATGTTCGACGCCGTCGGCAGGCGGAACAAGCACTGCACGGTGTCGCGCCCCTGCAGGTCGGTCTCGAACGACAACGGCGCGTCCACGCCGATGCCCCCGGTCGAGATGTCGACGATCGCACACGCGGTGGGTGGGCACCGCAGCTCGGGCGGCGCCACCAGGGTGACCGCCAGCGGCGACTCCGCCCGCGACGGGGCGACGCGGAACGCGCCCCGCCGGTTGAACTTCCGCCCGAACAGCGGCTGGAGCAGCCCGCCGACCGAGCGCAGGTCGGTCCACTGCAGGCCCACCACCCGGCCGCCGACCTCTTCGCGCCGGTGCAGCATCTTCGCCCCGATCGGCAGCTCGATGCCGGTGGCCGCGTCCGCGATCCACACGGTCATCGGTCCGCCGACCGTGAGGGTGAACGGCACCTCGGCCTTCACCCGGACGTTGGCGCCGCCGGCCGAGAGATCGATCAGCTCGGCGGGCAGCCGCCACGACTGATCGGTCGCGCTGAGGACGATGTCGACGCCGCCGTTGGCGTCGAGGTGGATTCGAGGGTGACGTCGTCGTTCCATGAAAAGAGTGTGTCTCGGGATCGTGAGGGATCCGGTTTCCTGGGGGTGTCGCGACGCGCTGCCGGCCGACGTTCCAGCCGATGAACCTCGGCAGTTCCGCCACCGGGGCGCCTCCGGAGCGTAAACGTGCGCGCGGCGGGGGGCGAGCTACGATCGTACCCTGGAGGCGACATGCGGACGTTGGGAGTGCTCGTGTGCATCGCGAGCGGCTGCGCGGGTGACACCACCGACACCAAGGACTCGGGCGACACCGAGACCACGCCCACGGGGGACACGGGCGACACGGTCACCGACACCGACACCGACACCGACACCAGCCCCACCGGCGAGACCGGCACGACCGAGACCTGCGCCGAGGTGTACACGGGCCCGGTGTCGATCGAGGTGGTGGACGTGACCTGCGACTCCGAGGGCAAGGTCGACTTCTACATCGAGACGATCGGGTGGACCGGCGACGGCGCGGTGTACGCGATGGAGACGAAGAACGGCTCCCCGTGGTCGGAGAACCACCCGGTCCCGTCGTACCAGTTCGACGCGTGTGGGTTCTGGGACAAGCTCGACCTGTTCATCCCCGCCCGCGACGACAACGGCACCACCACGGTCGGCGACTACGTGGCGGGCGAGATGTCGTACTTCACCTGCACCGACCACTACGACGGCGACAACGACGTGATGACCTACGCGTTCGCGGTGTACGACGTGCTCGGCGCCCAGGCCGACTGCGTGGCCACCGGAGACGACCCGCAGGGGCTGATCGACGGCGACTACGACGGCGACATGATCAACACCCCGACGTTCGACCTCACCAGCTGCAGCGTGGGCACCCTGGGCCGCTAAGGAGCCCGTGGCGAGCCACCGCGTCTACCGCTGACCGGCCGAACCTCGCGCTCCGCGCCCTACCGCAGCTGCTCGAACGGGCGGAACTGCAGCGCCGACGGGTCCTGCTCCCCGAGCTCGACCGGCGGCGACCGCAGCTGGTCGAAGCCCCGCTGCAGCCGCTCCCACAGCGCTTGCTGCGCGTCGCGCGGGGCGCGGCCGGCGCGCTTCCACGCGGTGAGGATCCGCTCGATCTCGTCGTCGACGTCGCCGTCGAACCCGGTCTCGACCAGCCCCTCGACCCGGACCACGATCGCCTCCATCCGGCCGACCGCCACCGCCGCCGCCTCGGTGCGGGCGGTCGCGCGCGCGGCGAACACCGCGTCACACGCGGCGCGGAACCGGGTCCACACCCCGTCGACCTCGGCGCGCGGCCCGGGCACCTTGATCGACTTCCAGCTCGCTTGCAGCGCCTTGACCCGCTCGGACGCCGCCTCGGGGTCGGCGCTCGCCGCGAGCACCTCGGCCCGCTTCACCAGCTGCTCGAGCCGCTCGAGCGCGTCGCGCCGGGCGGTGTCCCGGTCGGCGCGGCTCTGTTGCTGGCGAGCGGCGAGCCGCCCCTCCGCCTCGCCGAACGCCACCATCGCCGGGTGATCCCCCGCGACCTTGCCGATCGCCCGCAGGCGCGCGCGCAGCTCGCCCATCGCCGGCCCCGCGCCGCGCAGGTCGTCGCGCTCGGCGAGCGCCTTCGCCTCCTCGACCACCGCGAACCGGCGGGCGTCCTCTTCGTGCCGCCGCGCGTCCGCCACCGCCGCGGCAGCGGACAACCGGGCGTCGAGCTGGGCCAGCAGCTGATCTCGCCGCGCGACCAGCGCGTCTTTGTCCTCGGCGGGCGGGCTCCCGAGCTCCTTCCACCCGTCGACCAGCTGGCGCCGGGCCGACTGGAGCTGGCGCGGTGGATCACCAGTCGCGAGAATCCGCTCACCGCCCGTGTGATGGCGAACCGTGTGTGGCGACATCTGTTTGGCACGGGCCTCGTGCGCACCGTCGATAATTTCGGCTTCAGCGGGGAACGTCCGAGCCATCCCGAGTTGCTCGATGATCTCGCGGTGCGTTTTCAGAAAGACGGCTGGAATGTGAAGGCGCTGATCAAGGAGATGCTCATGACGAAGGC
>JBEBJC010001254.1:0-2313 GCA_040080105.1 Myxococcota bacterium | reverse complement strand
ACGCGGTGGCGTCCGCCGCCGACGGGCTCGCGGTGGCGTTCACGGTCGACGGGCAAGACCAGCGGCTGGTGGTCGGGCCGGACGCCACCGCGTTGCACACGCTGCGGCGCGGGTGCGGGCGCACCGGCACCAAGGAGGGCTGCGGCGCGGGCACCTGCGGCGCGTGCACCGTGCAGATCGACGGGGTCCCGCACGTCACCTGCCTGCTGCCGGCGCTCGCGCTGCACGGGAAGAAGGTCACCACGGTCGAAGGCATCGGCGGCGCCGAGCCGTGGTCGATGCACCCGATCCAGCGCGCGTTCCTCGCGCACGACGCGATGCAGTGTGGCTACTGCACCCCCGGGTTCGTGGTCGAGGCCACCGCGTTCCACGACCGGTGGCGCGCCGCCCACGGCACCTCGCGCACCCCGACCCGCGACGAGGTCGCAGCGGCGCTCGCCGGCCACCTGTGCCGGTGCGGCGCGTACGAGAACATCTACGCCGCGGTGATGGCGGCGTGCGCGGGCGGGTTCGACGCCGCCGAGGTCGTGTACGAGCGGGTCGACGGCCCACAGAAGGTGTCGGGGCGGGCGAAGTACACCGTCGACGTGACGCTGGACGGGATGCTCGAGGGGGCGTTCTTCCGCTCCCCACACGCGCACGCCCGCCTGTCGTCGTTCGACGATCGGGCCGCCCGCGACCTGCCCGGGGTGAAGGCGATCGTGCGGTTGCTGCCCGAGGGCGGCCGCGCCCGGTACGCCGGCCAGGAGGTCGCCGCGGTGGCCGCGGTCGACGCGGAGACCGCACTCCGGGCGGTGCGCGCGCTCGCCGCCACCTGGGAGGTGTTGCCCGCGGCGATCGGGATGGAGGCGGCCCTCGCGCCGGGCGCGTCGGCGGTGTACGGGACGAAGAAGGACGCCCGCAGCGCCGCCGGGGCGGCCGAGGGGCCGGTGATGCCCGCGAGCATCGAGGGGAACCTCCGGGGCCCGACCTCGTCGTCGTTCCTCGCCCGCCCGAAGGCCGGTCGGAAGGGCATCGACGACGCGCGGGCCACCGGCACGGTCGGCGCGGGGGTGTACCGCACCGGGACCCAGGTCCACACCGCGCTCGAGCCACACGCCGCGGTCGCGCGCTGGCCGACCCCCGAGTCGATCGAGGTGTGGGCGAGCACCCAGGCGGTGACCTGGCTCGCCGACGACATCGCCGACCGGTTCGAGCTGCGGCGCGACGCGGTGGTGGTGCACGCCGAGTTCGTCGGCGGCGGGTTCGGCGCGAAGGCCGGGCTGCAGGTCGAGACCACCACCGCGATCGAGCTCGCGAAGGCCGCCGGCGCGCCGGTCCGGATCGCGCTCGACCGAGCGGAGGAGCTGCTGGTGGGCGGGTACCGGCCGTCGATGCAGATCGAGGTGGCGGTCGGGATGTCGGTGAACGGCTCGCTGCTCGGGGTGACCCACACCGGCTACTCCGACGCCGGGTGCGCGGTGGGCAGCAACAGCGGCCTGCTGGCGCGGATCCTGTACGACTCGCCGAACAAGGACCTCGACGACTACGACGTGCTCACCCACGCGCCCGGTGGGTGTGCGATGCGCGCACCGTCGGGGCCGCCCACCTACTTCGCGCTGGAGGGCGCGGTCGACGACCTGGCGCAGGCGGCCGGCGAGGACCCGATCACCGTGCGGAGGCGGTGGGACCCGAACGTCCCGCGCACCGCGCTGTACGACTGGGCCCAGGCCCTGCCGGTGTGGAAGGAGCGCGGCCCGGTCGCGGCCGACACCGGGCGGTACCGGCGCGGCGTCGGGTTCGCGTCCGGCGGCTGGTACGAGTTCTGGGACCCGCACACCCAGATCGAGCTGTCGATCGGCTCCGACGGCATCGTCGCCCGGTGCGGAGTGCAGGACACCGGCCAGGGCACCGGCAGCGTGATCGCGGTCACGGTGGCCGAGGCGCTCGGGGTCCCGGTGTCCACGGTGCGGGTCGAGATCGGCGACAGCCGGTTCCCCCACGGGCCCGCGTCGGCGGGCAGCCGGGTCACCGCGTCGATCGTCCCCGCGGCCCAGGACGCCGCCGCGAAGCTGCTGGCGGAGCTGGTCGACCTCGCGCAGGAGCGCGGCCTCGGCTCGGTCGTCGGGGCGGGTGGGATGGACTCCGGCGGGCGGGTGATCCCGTGGTCGGAGGTCGTGGCCGGCGTGCCGGCGATCCGGGTCGTGGGCCGGCGCAAGCGCGACGAGCGGTCGGCGCTGCTGCCGATCTCGCTGTTCGACACCAAGCTCGGGCGGGTGTTCCCCGGGTGCGTGAACCTCGCCTCGGTCGAGGTCGACACCCGGCTCGGGCGGG
>JBEBJC010001253.1:0-2313 GCA_040080105.1 Myxococcota bacterium | reverse complement strand
GGTCGCCGCTCACCGGTCGGGTTCACCAGCGAGTGGTCTGCCGACGAGCGGGAGCCGTTCCCGGTGGTTCAGTGCACCAGCTGGTACAGGTCCGCGATGAACTCGCCGCGGCCGAGCAACCGCTCCGCGTGGTAGTCGACCGTCCACACCACGGTGCCGTCCGGGGCGACCTCGTGGATCACCCCGGCGCTGCCCACCACGTGCAGGGTGTTGCCGTTCGCGAGCCTCCAGGTGTCGCCGTTGGTGACCGCGTGTACGCCCGCGTCGAACGTCCACACCTCGCGCAGCGTCTCGTTCGCCACGTCGACCTCGTACTCGCGCGCCACCGTGGTCGGACCCGACTCCTCACTCGACAGCAGCAGCGTGCCCGCGTCGGTCCACGACACGCCGTGCTGGAGGTAGAACTCGGAGTCCGGCGGGTCGAACTCGAAGCCGCCGCCCACCTGGCCGGCCCACCACGAGGTGGTGCCGGTGGCGCGATCGATCGCCACCAGCGAGTGGTTGGTCCAGAAGCTGTACAGGTAGCTGTCGGTGTCCACGTCGTAGAACAGGCCGTTCGACTCGCAGTCGTACACCCCGGGCCAGTCGTCGCCGCAGGTCCACACCACGATCGGGTCGACCGCGCCGGGCGGCAGCTCGACCAGCGCCTCGGTCTGGTCGTGCTGGATCGAGCCCCACGCGAGCGTGCCGTCCGGGTGCTCGACGAACGCGTGTTGCAGGCCGGGGGTCGCGATCTCCTCCAGCTCCTCGTCGAGTGTCATCCGCAGCACCCGCGAGCCGGCGGCGCCGTCGAAGTCGGACCACATCGTGTCGAGGTCGAGCAGCAGCTCGGTGCCGGTGCTGGTGGACACCTGCGCGAACAGGGTCCACTCGTCGCTGCGCCGCGCCCACACGGTGCGCCCCTGTCGGTCGAGGATCACGGTCCAGAACGGGCCGCCGGTCCACCCGCCGGTGGACTCGTTCACCGAGGTGAGCAGGTAGCTCCCGTCGGCGAACCACGCCGCGGGGTCGGACACCTCGAGCGACGCCGTGGGCAGGTTCGGCGGCGACACTTCGGTCGCGAGCACCCCTGACGCGAGCACGGTCGAGCCCGAAACGATCCGGTAGGTGGCGGAGAGGTCGTACGGCAGCCCGAGCACGATCTGCTCGGCGGCCCCGCCCGCCCGATCCACGTCGGGGGTGGGCAGCCACACCCCGGGGTCGACCTCGACCTCGACCCGGGCCGGCCCGGCGTCGGACTGGGTCCACCCGAGGGTCCCGACCGTGCCGAACGTGTCGTGCAGGGTCCAGGTGATCCCCGACACCGAGAACGCGGGCGGGGCGGTCCCCGTGTCGGTGTCCGCGTCGGTGTCGGTGTCCGAGTCGGTGTCGGTGTCGGTGTCGGTGTCGGTGTCGGCGTCGGCGTCGGCGTCGGTGTCGGTGTCGGTGTCGGTGTCGGTGTCCGAGTCGGTGTCGGTGTCGGTGTCGACGACCCCGGAGTCCTTCGTCTCCGACGAATCTCCTGCACAACCCACGAGAACCACAAGCCAGGTCACGTGCCGCATGGTCCCTCCGAGCGGCGCACTGTACCGCCGCCCGGGACCCACCCGCGACCCACCGCCGGACCTACGGGAGGTGGACGGTGCCCCGGACGCCGCTCTGAGTGACCGCGCTCGCCGTCCCCTCGACGCTGAGGTCGCCGCCGATGTCGTCGGCCTGGATCGCGCCGCTCACCTCGGTCAGGGCGACGTCACCGCCGATGCCCTTCACCGACAGCGGCCCGTCGAGCGCGTCGACGAACACGTCCCCGCGCACCTCGTCCAGCCGGAGCGCGCCCGCCAGGTGGGACACCCGCACGCTGTCGGTGCCGCGCACGGTGACCGCCCCTTCACTCGTCACCACCGCGAACCGGGTGGGCAGCTCGGACACCGACAGCGCGCCGCGCTGGTCCTGCACGGTGAGCGCCGCGAGCGAGCGAGGCACGGTCAACGTGAGCTCGAGCCCCGCCTGCTCTGCGCCCTTCACCCGCGCGTACACCACGCCGTCCTTGCGGGTGAGCTTCACCTCGACCGGCGCGACCGCGCTGCCGGTGGCCGACACCGCGTCGACCTCCGCGCCGACCAGCTCCACCTGCCCCACCACCCCGCGGACCACCATCGCGCGGGCGTCCCCGAGCTCGACCGACACAGGCTCGATCGGCGACCGAGCCCCGTCCGCCCACGCCGCCGCTGCCGTGAACCACCACATCCGGACCTCCTTCGCCGGGTGGGATGCCGGTCGAGCTCGGGGACGCCCGCGCGATGGTGGTCCGCGGGGTGGTGGGGCAGGTGGAGC
>JBEBJC010001252.1:0-2317 GCA_040080105.1 Myxococcota bacterium | reverse complement strand
CGACCAGGCCGCGCCGCAGATCCACCAGCGCGCCGGTCGGGTTGCCGGTGGTGAACACCCACGCGTACGCCACGTCGTCGACCGACAGCCCCCACTTCGGCAGCGCGTCGAGCACTGGGGTCAGCGCGTCGGTCTGGCGCACGTGGTTCACGTACTCCCACGGGGACCGCACCGGGGCTCCGTCCTCGCCCACGAGCCGCTCGGTGAGCACCACCGCGTACCGGCCCATCTCGCGCATCGGCACCACCGGGCGCACGATCAGCGTGTCGGTCTGCCGCTCGTAGAACGTGATCAGGTCGTCGCGCGGATCACCGCCCTCCGGCCACACGTTCGGGTGGTCGAGCAGGCCGTCGTTGTCGGTGTCCTCACCCCAGTCCAGCGCGCCGTTGCCGTTCAGGTCCTCTTCGGTCGACTCGAACAGCAGCGTGGGATCGGCGGCGCGGGTGTCGTTCTCGAAGTAGTTGCCGACGGTCTCGATGTCGACCGGGTAGTGCCCGTTGCCCACGTCGAGATCGACCGGCTCGAGGTAGTGCGGAGAGGCAGGGTCGACGTCGATCACGTACAGCGCGTCGTCGTCGAACCGGTCCTTCCGGTGCAGGTCACCCGGGTGGCGCGCCCGGATCTCGTCGAGGTCGAGCGGCGCCTCGAACGCGACGCTGATCGACGCGAAGATCCCGAAGCCGATGAGCTCGTCGAGCTTCTGGCGCGCCTCGACCTCCTTGTCGGTGGACGCCTCCTTCGAGATGTTCAGCCGCAGCCCGGTCGGCGACGTGGGGTCGGGCCGGGTCGCGAGGTCGTTCGGGAACGGGATCTCGGGCAGCGGCAGAGCGTCCCAGTCGATCTTGACCAGGGGGCCGTCGCCCTCGGGGGTGCGGCGCAACCCGGCGGCCGGGCCGACACACCCGGTGAGCGCCACCGCAGCGAGCAACATCCTCACCATTGGACCCTCCCGGTGGCGGTGACGAGGTGGACGACGTTCGGGCCCGCGCCCCGCAGCGGCGCGCCCAGGAGCAGGTGGCCCCCTTCGAGCTCGACCCCCGCCCGCAGCGTGTGGTCGGACGGGCTGTCCCACGCGAGCGCCCAGTCGAGCTCGGTGCCGAGCAGGCGGCCCTCGGCGGGCAGGTCGTGCTGGTTGTACGGGGTCCCGCCGGCCCGGTAGCTGTAGAACGGCTCGGCGAACGGTCCGGTGGCGAACGAAGCCACGATCCCCGCGCGCGCCTCGAACGGGCGTGGCGCCCACCGCGCGACCGGCGACACGAACGCGGCGCGCCGGAACGCTCCCTCGGTGACGATCGCGTCGACCCCGTCCGGCGGCTGACCGGCGTAGGTCGGATCGGAGAGCAGCTGGAAGGCCGCCGCCTCGACCGCGCCGGTGACCTGGTCGAACAGCACCATCCCCACCCCGAAGTCGCGGTCGAACGCGAAGTCGTGGGTGATGGCGTCGTCGGGGTTCCCGTCGCCCGACGCGAACCCGGCCCGCAGGGTCAGCTCCAGCGGGGGCTCGGCCGGCTTCCAGGTGGCGACCCCGGTGGCCCCGAGCGACTCGACCCCCACGAAGTCGCGCGCCCCGTAGGTGGTGCTCCGGCTGGTGCGCCCGAGGATCGCCGCAGCTTCGGCCGACAGCTCGAGCTCGCCCTCGCCGACGGACAGCGGGGCGGTGGCGTAGCCGTCGAGCACGCCCGCCTGGGTCACCCGCGACCGGTCGGCCTCCCACTGCTGGCGCGCGGTGAAGTACGTGCCGAGCTTGCGGTCCCGATCGACGGCCAGTGCGGAGAACACGCCCTGGAACGCCAGCTGGTCGTCGCGCAGGCTCGCGGTGTCGTCGTCGACCACCCAGTCGGCCGCCGCGGACACGAACACCCCCCGCCCGGTGGCGCGGAGCTCGGCCGGCAGGTGGGTGGCGCGGACCCGCACCACGCGGTCGCCGAAGTCGGCTCGCCCGAACAGCGGATCGGTCGCGCCGTCGTTGGCGACCATCCCGAGGCCCCAGTTCGACGTCACCAGGCCCGCCTCGAGCTGCCACCCGCGGGTGGTGCCGCCGATCGAGGCCTTGCGCGGTCGCACCCCGGACAGCGCGAGCGCGCCGTGCTCGTACCGCCGCTGCGCGTCGATCTCGCCCGGGATCGCCCAGGTCGCGCCGGCGAGCTGCCCGGTGAGCAGGTCCCACTGGGTCGTGAGCGCCACAGCGGGGTCCGGGCGCACGATCCCGGTGACCCGAATCCGCTGGTCGAGCCAGGCGGGCTGTTCGATGGAGGTCCCTTCGGCGTCGACCGGGAAGTCGGTCAGCGTGCTGCCGATCCACCGGAGCTCCCCGTCG
>JBEBJC010001251.1:0-2320 GCA_040080105.1 Myxococcota bacterium | reverse complement strand
CGTCCCCAACCCTCTCCCCAGAGGGGAGGGGGGGCCGGTTAGAGCTGGAGTGAAGCACGTTTTCCCCCTCTCCCCAGGGGGGAATTCCACCCTCACCGGCCGACGAGCCGCGCCAGGATCGGCGTCCACAACGTCGACATCGGCGCGTCGTCCGGCGGCAGCGTCGATCGATCGGCCGCCCCGAGCGCGTAGTCGAGCGGGTGCGCGTCGAGCCGCCCGGTGGCGAGCCGCCCGGGGACGCCGCGGTCCTCCACCCCCGCCGCGACCCACACCGACGCGATCCGCTCGAGGTACTGCACCTGGCGGAACCCGCCCAGCAGCCGCACCCGCGACAGCAGCCGCAGCGCGCCGAACACCGGCACCAACCCCGGACACAGCGCCCCGGAGCGGACCCGGCCGACCCAGTCCACCTCCGCGCCCGTGCGGGTCTCCACCGACTCGCGCTTCCCCGGGCGGCGGGCGTAGAACCAAGACATCTCGTCGACGGGGGGCGGCGCGTCCAGCAGGCGGGCCAGCGGGTGGTCGGGTCGCGCGGCGACCGACGACAGGTACCGCGCGGCGACCCGGTTCAGGTCGACGTACCACAGCTGTTCCGTGTGGAGGAGCGCCCGCTCGATCCCCTCACACACCCGCAGCGACCACGCCGGGTAGGTCTCCCCGGGCGTGGGATCGGGCAGCCACCGGCGCAGCGCGGGGGTAGCGGCGTCGAGCACCGCCCCCACCCGGGCCGGCAGCGCGCACTCGTACACCAGCGCGTCGCGCAGGTCCGGTGGGACCAACACCACCCTGCGCTCGGTGATCCCGTCGCGCTCGCGGTCCTTGGCCGCCTGCCGCTGCACCTTCGCCTCGGGCCCCGGCTGCAGCAGCGCCTCGTACGGGGCGCGCGAGAAGCACAGCGCGCCCGACGCCGCGGTGTTGCTCATCGGCACCCCGGACCACGCGAGCACCAACACCGGGCCGGGCGCGCCGGCGACGACCAGCCGATCGATCGCGCCGAACGTGGGACCGTTGGTGGGGCACACGTGGTGCGGCGTGACCACCACCCCGACCCGCTCCACCGCCGCCACCAGCTCGGCCGCGCCCGCGCCGAGCCGCGGGGTGAGCTCGTCGATCAGCGCCGCGCGGAGGGCGGGCTCGAGCGTCGCGCCCTCCACCGGCGCCCACAGCGCGCGCGAGTGCTCGGCGATCGGGGTGTCCCAGTCGGCGGCCAGCAGCCGACCGAGCTCGGGGGTCTTGCGGGCGACGGCGGCGAGCGCTTCGTTCACCCGCCGATCGTACACCGGGCGACCACCGCGCGGAGGCGGTCGAGGTCGTACGGGGGGACGGCGCCGACCTCGACCCGCGCCCCGGACCGGGCCGCGAACGGGAACGACCGCCCAGCGACCGAGATCCGGCCGAGGTGCGCGCGCGCGGCGTCCACAGCGCCGGCGCGGACGGAGAGCTCGGTTTCGGCCAGTGTCAGGTCGAGCACCGGCCACGGGGGGGACCCCATCTCGGCGGCGCGCGCCCACCCCCGCTCGAGCCACGCCCTCGCCGGGTCGTCGCCGGCGTCGCGCGCGAGGTTCGCGAGCACCCGGCACTCGAGGTGGCCGAGCCCGTGTTCGGTCGCGATCGCCAGGGCCTCCTCGCGCCGGGCGCGCGCGGAGGACGGATCACCCGAGCCGAGCCGCCCCAGGTGCTCGAGCGCCTCCCCGCGGGCGGCGGGGCCGTACGTGGGGCTCGCGACCACCCGCTCGAGCAGCGCGCGGGCGCGGGACGGATCGCCCGCCGCCTCTTGCACCAGCGCGTACAACACCGTGATCGAGCCGCCCCGCACGCCGGCCGGATCGGTCGCGACGATCGGCGCGAGGATCGCCTCCGCCCCCTCGGGGTCCCCGCGCAGGTACCACACCTGGCCCGCCCGCCACCGCGCAGCGTCGACCACCGCGACCGATCCGATCGCGAGCCCCACCGACTCGGCGGCGCGCAGCGCCTCCTCCGCCCCGGTCAGGTCGAGCGCACACGTACGCGCCACCCCGACGAACATCAGCGCCGCCGCCTCCCGCAGCCGGTCGCCGACCTGCCGGAACTTGTCGACGTACGCCTCGAGCGCGGGGGCCGCGTCCAGGTGGTACCGCCGGTGCTCGGCCATCCACATCGCACACACCACGTCGCCCTCCTGCGTGAGGTCGCCCCGGTCGCGCGCGATCCGCGACGCCCGGGCGAGCAGCGCGTCGCGCACGGCCGGGGGCCCCGGGAGCACCGCCAGCTCGCGCAGGATCTCGACCGTCCGGCCCGCCGACCCGACCCGCTCGGCCACCTCCATCGCCCGATCCAGCCA